>JAFGTO010000028.1 GCA_016934095.1 Candidatus Glassiibacteriota bacterium | reverse complement strand
TACTCTAAGCTGCTCGAGTCCCAGCGGAAGATTTACCTGACCGGTCTGTTCCAGAGTGTCTTTATCCGTCCCCAGCCATCGGCCAGGGGCGATTCCACCCAAAAGGATATCCTGGTGGAATTGAAAGAGAATATGTCGGGCGAGTTTAATGTAGCCCTGGGTTACGGTTCGATCGAGAAAGCCATCGGCAGGCTGGAAGTCTACAACAACAACTTGGGGGGAACCGCCCGCAAGCTCGGCTTCAACGCTGAGATGAGCTTTATCAACCGCCTCTTGGGTGTTTCTTTTTCAGAGCCCTGGACATTCGGTACACCCTGGCGCACGGACCTCAACCTGACCGTAGAGTATAAGGAAGAGCCGGGATACAATCTCGACCGTGCCGGAGGTCAGATAACTCTGGGTAGAAAATTTGACGAGCAGTTGAATTTCACCGTTACCTATCGCCATGAGGATGTTCGACTGAGCGACGTTCAGGTGGCCGAGATCCCCGGGGAGCTGAGCTCGAATACCAGGAGTTTCAAGTTTTCGATTATCTATGATACCCGGGACAACCTGTTCAACGCCTCCCGGGGCACATACGCCGAGCTATCGGACGAGGTGGGAATCTTTTTCGCGGACCAGAACAGCCTTTTTAACAGGCTTAGCGGAAAATACAAATATTTTCTCCCGATGAGCGATGCCACGACCCTGGCCACCGGCCTTGAGCTGGGCTAGATGGACTCACGCAACGGCCTGACGGGTATTCCCCTGCACGAGCGTTTCTACGCCGGGGGACCCCATTCTCTGAGGGCTTTCAGTTACCAGAAAGCCGGACCCTTGGACAGGGACCGGATGCCGATCGGCGGCAGGCTCAAGTTAGTCTGGAACGTGGTGGAATTGAGGCGAACGCTGTACAAACTGGTCGGTGGGGTGCTCTTTGTGGATGTCGGCAACGTCTGGCTCGACCCGGGCTCTTTCGCGCTGGATGAGATCCGGACCTCCATAGGCTGTGGGCTTCGCCTGAACACGCCGATCGGCATGGGGCGCCTGGATTACGGGTACAATCCGGAGCGCAGGCCCGGCGAACCGCGCGGGAAACTATATTTCAGCATGGGCCAGGCCTTTTGAGCGGGAGAGGATTGCCGGGAGTGAACAGATAGCGTAATTTCTCGAGATAATAATTCCTTGAGTTTGTTCATTATCCACAGATTTCGCAGATAAAACAGATTGTTCTATTATGGAAACCGTCAGCTAAGCCGGCGGTAGCAGTTTTTTAGGTAGTGGTGAATGACAGCTTGTTTCCGGGATTTTTTTACGGACCAATCAGTAAGCGATAACAGTTTTATCGATAAGATATCGAAGGTGCTTAGATGATATTTAGGGGCGGGTTTAAAACCCTCCATAATATCTTAATGGAGATTATCTTCATGACTGATGAGACAATTGATATCAAGAAGCTCAGGGATAAGGAGATCTTGGAGTCAGAGTCCCAATTTACCCTCTTTTAATATATATTGTAGATAGCAGTCTGCCCTGATGCGTTTTTTTTCGATCAAGGATCGCCGGGACCGGAAAGGAGGATAGACCATGAATGCGGGCAGCGATCTGGAAAAGCGTAGAGCCGAGCGGGAGCCGCTGCGGGCAAAAGTGGAATTCTACGTGGATGCGGATATCATCGAGGCTGTCTCGGTGGATGTCTCGCAGGCCGGAGTCCGCTTTGACACGGACAAGCCGATCAGGATCAGGATGCGCATGACTGTCGGAGACAGTCTGCTGGAGCGCGAGGCGCAGTTGGTATGGGCCGAGAGGGCCTCCGGCAGCGACAACATGAGCTACGGCCTGGAATACATACCGGATTGCGAGGGAGTGATCTGATATCCATGGTTCGAGATCTTTCGCGCATCGAATTTTATTGCATCATTATCGGGTTTCTTACGTTTACAGGCCTGACCGTTATATTTGACTGCAAACAGGACTAGAGGATTTTAACATGCCCGCCCGCAGTGGTTTTTTGCACTTTGCCTTTCTGCTGGTCTTGCTGGTTTGTCTGTCCGGTACCACGTATGCCGCGCCCGGCCGCCTGGAAGCGGCTGGAGCCGTGTACAGGGAGGATATCAACGGGGACGGCAAAGTGATAATCACGGACGTGATCGCCCTGCTGCTGCTGGGCCGCGACAACCCTTCCGACCCGCGCGCGGACTACGACCGCAGCGGCAGCTATACGGTGAGCGATGCCATCGCCCTGCTGATCAATATCATGAGCGGGAAGCTCACCCCCCTGGAGCAGGAAACTCATCATGTCGGCGAAAGGATGCACATCCAGGGAATAAACCTGGCTTACATCCCCGAGGGCAGCTTCCGGATGGGCAGCACCACCGGGCCCAGCAACGAAAGGCCGGTGCACGAGGTCTCCCTGGATGCGTTCTGGATGAGTGTAACCGAGGTCACTCAGGCCCAGTACGAGAGGGTGGCCGGCACTAACCCTTCCGGCATTGTCAACGAAACCAACCCTGTGGAACACGTGAGCTGGTACGATGCGGTCCTTTTTTGCAACCTGCTGAGCGAGCTGGCGGGGTTCGAGCCTTGCTACGACCGGGAATCCTGGGCGTGCAATTTCTCCAGGAACGGGTTCCGTCTCCCCACGGAAGCCGAGTGGGAGTATGCCTGCCGGGCGGGTACCAGCACCAAGTATTACACCGGAGACCTGGAGAACGACCTGAGTGAAGCCGGCTGGTGGTCCGGAAACACCGATGGGTCTCAGCAGCCGGTCGCCGGGAAGGTCCCGAACAATTGGGGCCTGTTCGACATGCACGGCAACGTGTTCGAGTGGTGCAACGACATGTACGACCAGGATTATTACAGTGTCAGCCCGGACCATAATCCCACCGGCCCTGAAACCGGCTACTTCCGGGTCCTCCGCAGCGCCTGCGCATGCTCCTCTATTATCTACCAGAGCTCTTCCTCCCGCGGGTACTCCTCACCGAATTACAAAGGCCAGACAGTCGGCATGCGTATTGTCCGGCGGCCCTAGTGCTTTTATATTAAAAACTCCCCTTGAGCGAACTCAGGGAAAATCTTCGATTTTCAAAGTGTTTCCAATTATTTTTATTCGCCCGCTTCCGCCTCAGCGGCCGAGCCGCGGGGAATACGCCCGGGCGATCTATTCATTCCCGCATCACGGACCGGGAGATAAGTAACCGGTTCTTGTGGTTCGCCAGCCGGTCAACAGCCGCCGGGATGTCTCCCGGGCCTGGGATAATAACGGTAATAAAGGATCGTGTGATGCCCCTGCCGGATGAGTTCCACCTCTGTGTCCAGTATTATCGCCAGCCGACACCGCTGCCCGCAGAGTGGGAGCAGGACCTGGAACATGTCAGCAGCCTGGGCTTTACCGCGGTCCAGCTCCGGCCGCAGTGGGCCTGGCACGAGCCGAGGGAGGGCTCTTTCCGCTGGGATGATATCGACCGCCTGATGGAGCTTACCGCAGCTCTCGGCCTGAAAGTGCTGTTCAAGTTCATCCTGGAGAGCGCACCGGCCTGGCTGTTCACCAATTACGAGGCCCGTCGCTTCCGGGTGGACGGTGTCCCGATCCAGCCGAAAGCCTTGGGCTCATATTACCTGGGAGGGTGGTTCGCCTGTTTCGACCGGCCGCTGGTCAGGCAGAAAGCCGAAAGGTTTATCGTGGAAGGGGTGAAGCGCTACCGCGGCTGTGAAAACCTGCTGGGCTGGCATGTCTGGAACGAGCCGCGCAGCCGCCCGTTCGCCGATTGCGCCTGCGAGGACTCCAACCGCGCCTACCGCGATTGGCTCTCCGCGAAGTTCGGCGAGGTGGAAGCCTTTAACAGCCGTTTCGGCACGGCGTTCTCGGCCTGGGAGGATTTCCGGCCGCCGCCGGATCTGTCCGCCTACTTCGATACCTGGCTCTGGCGCACCTGGCGCGCCCACGCAGTGGCCGGGCGGATCCAGTGGCTGGCCGACCTGGTACGAGCCAATGACCCGGGGCGGCCGGTATTCTGCCACGTGGGTTTCAACACCGCGCTGCAGCCAACCCTGCTGGATACCTCGCACGACTGGCTGACCGCCCGTGCGGTCGATGTTTTCGGTACCAGCTTCCCCCACTGGACAGGTGATTTCCACACCTTTTTCTCGGTGGACAAGCCAGCGCTCTTTTCCAACCCGCGCTGGTGCGAGGAGGCTTTCCTCTATAGCCTGCAGACCCGCTGGATCGCCGCGGTCAAGGATTATTTCTGGATTAACGAGGTCTACGGCAACAACTGGAACTACCTGGCCGAGGACTATACCGGCGAGGACATGCGTTTCATGCTGCTGGTCCCCGTCTCCGAGGGCGCGCGCGGTATCGTGATCTGGCAGTTCAGGCCCGAGCGCTTCTCCGAGGAGTCGATCACTTCCGGGCTGATCGAGCCGGATGGCAGCGACACGGACAGGAGCCGCGCCGCCGGGATGGTCTGCAAGGCCAGGCAGCGAGACCCGGAGGCTTTCCTCACCTTCCGGCCCGAGCCGGCGCAGGCTGCGGTGGTTTTCGATTTCGGGGCCGACATGTACTCCGAGATCGAGGATGCCGAGGACCTCTCGCGGGCCGGCACGGTCTGCTACCGCTACAAAGACTCGCTCAAGGGTTACTACAGCCTGCTCTGGCAGCTGGGCCTGGCGGTGGACCTGGTCCCGGTAGAGGCCCTGGAGCGTATCTCCGGTTACCGCCTGGTGGTCCTGCCTTACCAGCACCTGCTGGAAGAGGAACAGGCGGAATTGCTGAAAAAGTACGTGGCCGGGGGCGGGACCCTGGTAAGCGACCCGGGCCTGGCTTTCCGGGATGGCCGCGCCTGGGTCCACCACCTGCGCCCGGGCTGGGGGCTCGACAAGCTGGTAGGCTGCCGCGAGGTAAGGCTGAAAAGCATCGCCGGCGCCGGAACTGCAAGAGTGATGGGTCTCGACCTGCCGGTCAGCAGGATCATGGGTAGGCTGGAGACCCTGGGGACAGGGGAGGACCTCTCGGGCGGTGAGGGCCTGCTGGTGGCCAACCGCACGGGCAGGGGACAGACATTCCATTTCGGCTTTTACCCCGGGGTGTCTTACCGCGACACCGGCCGGCAGGACTACCTCGGGCTGACCAGGCTGCTGGCCGGGCGGGCCGGGATCGAGGTCCCAAGAGGCCTTTCAGGCCCCCTGGTGCGGGTGCGGCGCGGCACCGTGGGCGAGGGACGGGTCAGGCCTGCCGCTTTCGTTTTCAACTACGAGAGCGGCCCGGCGCCGCTGCCGGCCGGCAGGCTGGACCCGGGGGCCTACCGCTGCGTGCTCAGCGGCCGCGAGGTCGACACCGGCTCAAGCCAGGTGCTCGAAGCCCGCGAGGTCCTCTTCCTGGTGCCCCGGGACTGGCCCGGAGCTTGATTTTTTCACGCAGGGGCTTATCTTGAGCCGGGTTGCCGGGACACGGCGGGCCGGGCAGTGCCAGATTATCAACTTCAGCGGGGCGGAGCAACTGTGATGGACAACTCCAAGGGAGACCTGCCGGAAAAGACCGGAGGCCCGCGCATTGTGTGCCTGGTGCTTTTTTCGGTCGCCATGGCTTACCTGGAATCTGCGGTAGTGGTGTATCTGAGGGCCCTGCACTACCCGGAAGGGTTCGGTTTTCCCCTGGTGCCGATCGAGCCGGGCCGGGCGGTAGTGGAAATCGGCAGGGAGCTGTCCACCCTGGCTATGCTGGTTGCGGTGGCCTGTCTTGCAGCAAGGACTTTCTACCGGCGCTTCGCAGTGTTCTGTATCACCTTCGGTATCTGGGACATTTTCTATTACTTCTGGCTCAAGGTCCTGCTGGATTGGCCGCAGAGCCTTTTGACCTGGGACGTGCTCTTCCTGGTCCCGCTTCCCTGGATCGGCCCGGTGCTCTCGCCGCTGCTGGTGTCGGTCTCGCTGATCATTGGCGGATGGCTGATCCTGCGGCGGACCGGCTCTGGAGGCAGGTTCGCGCCGAACTGGCGGGAGTGGGCCATTGACCTGGGAGGGGCGCTGCTGATCCTGCTTTCCTATACCTGCGACCTCGAGGCCACCCTGAGTTTCGCCATGCCCCGGCCTTACCGCTGGGAGCTGCTGCTGGTCGGCCTGGCGGCGGGTTACTATGCCCTGGCGCGCAGCCTGCTGCGCACCGGCAAACCGGGAGAGGGATGTGGGTGAGACAGCCTTTTTCGATGCCAATGCCTGCCTGGGCCGCTCGGCCTGCCGCACTCCGGGTGCGCCGTACGACGTCGCGGGCCTGGCAGCCGAGCTGGACCACTGCCGGATCAGCCGGGCCCTGGTGTACCACGCCGCCGCACGCGAGCTCGACCCGGCCGCAGGCAACGGCCTGCTGCTGCAGGAGACTGCGGGCCAGGCACGCCTGGTCCCGGCTGCGGTAATCAGCCCGGGCCCGTACACCAAAGAGCTTGACCCGGCCGCAGAAGTGGAAAAACTCATAGAGTCCGGGGTCAGGGCTTTCCGTATCTTCCCCCTTTACCACCAGTTGTCTTTCAGCCACAGCGGGCTGCGCAGGGCTTTCGAGCTGCTCCAGCAGCACGGGCGCCCGCTGTTTATCGATTACGACCAGCCCTACTATAATTTCAAACAATTAGGCCAGCACGAGCAGCGGGCAGTAGACCTGGAAGCCGTGGGCCGGCTGGCCGCAGACTTTCCCGGCCTGCCGGTGGTGGTCGTGGGTGCGAACTACAACCATGCTTCCGCGCTGTTCCGCCTGTTCGACCAGAGGCCCGAGCTGAGAGTAGAGACCTCGCTTTTCCAGGGGTTCGGCATGATGGCCTATGTCTGCAGGAGGTGGGGTGCGGAAAGGCTTCTTTTCGGCACCGGGCTGCCGGCGGTAAGTCCGGGAGCCGCGCGGGCCATGGTGATGTACGCAGAGATAGAGGAGGAAGACCGCCGCAGAGTGGCCGCGGGCAACCTGGAAGCTCTGCTGGGGGAGCCCGCCACCGGGACTCTGGCCGAGGACCCCGGCCGCTCGCCCTTGGCCTGCGACCTCGACCTAGGCCGCCCGCTCGAGAAGGCCGTTGTGCTCGATGTCCACGGCCATATCGCCCCGCAGGGCTTCGAGGGGGTGATCGGCCTGACCCTGGGCCCGCAGGATGCAGACTCGATAGTCCGGGCGATGGACCTCCTGGGCTTCAGCTCGCTGGCGGTGAGCAGTTGGGAGATCTGCGGCGGAGACGCTCCCGGAGGCAACCGGGTCGCCTGGGAAGCGGCCGAGCAATACCCGGGCCGTCTCCTGCCCTATGCAGTGGTGAACCCGAATTACCCCGGGGAATGGCCCGCCCAGCAGGAAGAGTGTTTCGGGAAAAGGCGCTTCTTCGGGCTGAAACCCTATCCCTTCTACCAGCGCCGGCCCCTGAGCGACCCGGCTTTCGCCGAGCCCCTGGCCCTGGCCGACCGCCTGAGGCTTCCGGTCCTCTGCCACCCGGGTTTCGATCCCCTGGCCGGGGCGACCCCTGAGGAGATAGACGAGCTGGCGCAGCGATTTCCGCAAGCCTTTTTCATCATCGCCCACAGCGGGGGCAGCTTCCGGCTGGCGGATTCTTTCCTCGAACCGGCCCGCAGGCACGGCAACGTGCTGCTGGAGATCAACTATACCTCGGTCCCCTTCGGCATGATCGCCTACCTGGCGGATAAGGCCGGGCCGGAAAAGATCCTCTTCGGCACCGACATGCCGATGCGCGACCCGGCGCCCATCCTGGGCTGGGTGGTCTACGATCACCTCGGCGATGAAGCCCTGCGGATGATCCTGGGAGGCAACCTGCTGCGCCTGATCGAAAAGACCGGCTATCCCTACCGGCCGCCGGGCCCTGTACACGGACGGCAGGGCGCCTGACCCGGGCCTTACTTCCTTACCGGACGGCCCAGCTTCTCCTCCACCGATTTCACCTTGCCTTGCAGCCTGCCGGTCCTGCCCTTCAGCTCATCTGCCTTGAGCAGCAGGTAAATCCTGTCGTGCTTTTCGAGCAGCACCCTGCGGCACCTGCCGATCAGCTCGATCACCTCTTCCCATTCGCCCTCGATCATGGTCCCCATGCAGGTAAGCTGGTAGGGCAGGCCGCTGTTGTCGATCAGCTCAACCACCCTGGCGACATCCCCGCTCATCCCCCGGCTTTTGCCGAGCGGAAAGAGACTGAGTTCGAATAACACCGGAAACCTCCTTTCTAAGTTAAACTTAGCGGTCGCTCTTGCCTGAAATCCTGAGCCTGCTGTCCGGCATAGACTTTTTGCCGGGATTCCATTAGATTTCGCTAGATTCGACCGGCACGTCTTTCTCATTAAGGATAATATAAGCGGATAAATCAAGGTGCGCCCGCCTGTTTTTTTGCCCGGGCCTGAAAGATGGGCTGCCATGCGGGTGCGGCCGCCGGGAACTAATGGAGGAAGAACCTTGCTATCATCCGGCTCGAAAAATGGCACAGACGGCAGTAATGACCGGAAACCGCCAGAGGATTCATCTCACGATAAGGCGGACCAGGCCAGAAAGCCGCCGGTGGAAGAGCCGGTCGGCCAGCGGATGATCTATGAGGATGACTTGCGCAAAGCCTGCGGCAAGCGCTCCCTGGAAATTACGGAACAGCACATCTGGATGGCTTTTCGCAAGAGGATCCCCATCAGCCAGTGGGTCGAGCGGAACTTTGACTCCCAGCAGGGGAAACCCGGGAAGAAACTGCTGATCAAAGAATTGGAGGATTACCACCGGATTTTTTCCGAGGAAGCCGCGGAGCGGGGTCTGGAGCTGGACATGGACCGCAATTACTATTCGGAAGCCGTGGATCTGCTGGGCAGTATCAGAAGGCCGGACGCAATGAGCGAAGAAGACCGCCGGAGCTTGACGGAGCTCATGATCATGGTGGATTACAAGGATGCCAGGCTGGGCACTCAGATCGTCAAGTCGATCCTTTGAGACAGCGCGGGAGATGTCCGTGTCCCGGGAAAATCTCCCGGATAAAAGATAAAGGCAGGAGACGGCTCCTGCCTTTGCTGTGGGAGTCATGTTTCAGCCGACCGCAAACCTCAGGAAGCGGGAGATTCCCCTATGCCGGCCACCAGATGGCTGAGCCTGGACTTGTAGCGGGCGGCGGTGCGCCGGTGAATCACCCCGAACTTGACATTCTTGTCGATGGTGGAGACTGTTTCCGGCCAGAGTTTCAGCGCGCTCTCCCGGTCGGGGGCGCCGCGCAGCTTTTTGATCAGGGTGCGCATCTTGTTGCGGTGCATACGGTTGCGCAGCCTCTTGACCTCGTTGGTGCGGTTACGCTTGATTGCACTTTTGACGTTGGGCACTGCATCTCCTTGCAGGAACAACGAGCAGGCGAAAAGCCACTCTTTAATTATTATCACTATGTCCGGCCACTGAAATAGAGCTAATAAAATAATACTATCCGGCTGATTGTCAATGATTTTGAGGCTTACTGGAAAAAAGGTCCTTGCCCTGGTGGCTCTCTGGCCGGCCTGCCTGCTTTACGGCCGGGCTGACAGTGTACCGGCACAGGGCTACGTGCCGGAGTACCTGGTAATGAGACAGAAACAGGTCGAGCTGTTCTACCAGTCTCCGGACAGCAAGGTGGCGGGCGAATACCTGGCCTGGGCCGCCGCTTTCAGCCCGGCGCCGGAGTTCCTCAGCCGGGAAAGTGTCAGGGGCCTGAAAATCTATCTCGCGCCGAGTGAGGGCGAGTTCTACAGGCTGACCGGCGGGAAGCTGCCCGAGTGGGGGGTAGCCTGCGCCATGCCCAGGCTGGACCTGATCGTGGTCAGGTCTCCGAGGCTGGTGCCGCTCTGGAAAGAGAACCCGCGCAGGATACTGCTGCACGAGATCTGCCACGTCTTCCTGGACCAGCAGCTGAGGCCGGCCGAGATACCCCGCTGG
>JAFGTO010000296.1 GCA_016934095.1 Candidatus Glassiibacteriota bacterium | reverse complement strand
GTGTGTAGCTGGACTTTCAGTCCGCTGAAAAATAACCCACCAGCTTTAGCTGGTGGTTGTTCAGTATTCTTGACAATTATATCGATTTCGGATATTTTTGATGTCTGTTTTAAAAATAGATCTTAGGGACCTTCGCTCCGGTTCGTTCAGGGTTGAAGGCAATATCGGGGCGAGCCAGCTCGGGCTCAGCAGGGCGACCGGCTTTTTCTTTACAGGGCCGCTGGTTCTCCGTGTCCGTATCAGTACCACTAACCGGCTTACTTACTATGTATCCGGCTGGGTCAGCTTCGAGATTTCCGGAGAGTGCGCCCGGTGTCTCAAGGAGCTTTCCCACGAAGATCGGATCAGGATCAGCGGTGTTTTTGCGTTTCCCGAAGCTGTTGCCAAACTGGACTTGACTGAAAAAGAGGTCGAACAGGAGGGTATCTTCCCGCTCGAAGCGGGCCAGAAGATTATCGACCTGACCGACCTGGTGCGGGAAAGCGTAGTGCTCGAATATCCCAGGTTTCTCAAGTGCACGGAGCAATGCAAGGGGCTCTGCCCGGTCTGCGGCTGCGACCTGAATGAAAAAGTCTGCAACTGCCGGCAGAATGCGATTGATCCGCGCTGGGCCAAGCTTGCCGAGCTCAAGCGTAAAGGATGACCCGCCTGGCTGTCCCGGCGGCAGGGAAAATTTAAGGGGAATGCCCTCTCAGCCCGGGTTAACCTGGCTGAGCGGCTGTCTTGTGTGGTCTGCGGGGCTCCAGTCCCGCGGGCCGGGAAGATGACAACAAGGAGGAAAACAAGATGGCAGTACCGCGGAGAAAAACCTCGAAATCCGCGAAACGCAAGAGGAGAACACATTTTAAGCTGAACCCGAAAGGCTTGAGTGAGTGTTCCAACTGCGGACAGCTTAAGCTGCCGCATCAGGTTTGCGAGAGCTGCGGCCAGTACAACGGCCGTGATGTGCTAGAGGTCGTTGAATAGCTCTCCTGTCGTGAGTTGGGGCCGGGTCCGCCTGGTTTTTCGCCCGCAGTACGGCTGGGGGAGAGAGAATTTCCGTCAGCCGTTTTATTATGCGGCGCCAGAAGACGCAGTTTTAACTCGGGTTTCTCGAAAGGGAACGGGAAAAATCGATGAAGATTGTCCTGGATGCTATGGGGGGAGACAACTACCCCGGCGTGCCGGTAAAAGGAGCGATCGAGGCGATAGAGCAGCTTGAGGAAGATTTCAGCCTGGTGCTGGTGGGGGATGAAACAATGATTCACCGCCAGCTCGAGGCTTATCCCAATCTCGAGAGCGGACGTATCGAGGTAGCCCAGGCAACCGAGGTAGTCGAGATGGGGGAGAGCCCCAGCGTGGCGATCCGGAAGAAAAAAGACTCTTCCATCGTTGTCGGGGTGGACCTGGTAGCCGCAAAAAAGGCGCAGGCGTTTATTAGCGCGGGCAATACCGGTGCGGTAATGGCCGCAGGCTTGCGCAGCCTGGGAAGGATCGGCGGCATCAGCCGGCCCGGCATCTGCATAGTGTTCCCGACCGCGAAAAAATCCTGTGTGCTGCTGGACGTAGGGGCCAATGTCGACTCCAAGCCGATCCACCTGCTGCATTTCGCCCTGATGGGCTCGATCTATTCCGAGAAGATTATCGGTGTGCGCAAGCCGAGGATCGGGCTGTTGAACATCGGGGAGGAGCCCAATAAGGGTGATGAGCTTTCAGTGGCTACCTACAAGCTTTTAAGCGAAAGCCCGCTGAATTTTATCGGTAACGTGGAGGGGAACGCCATTTTCGAGTCTGTGGCGGATGTGGTTGTCTGCGATGGGTTCGTGGGTAACGTGGCGCTCAAGCTCAGCGAGAAGCTCCTGGGCCTGATTGTCAGCCAGCTGCGCAGCCAGATCAAAACCAATCCACTGGCAGCTTTGGGTTTCCTGTTGCTCAAGCCGGTTTTCGAGAAGATGAAAAAGACCTATGATTACGCCGAGTACGGGGGAGCTCCGCTGCTGGGAGTGGATGGCACCCTGATGATCTGCCACGGAGGATCTTCTCCCCGGGCGATCCGCAATGCCATCAAGTCGGCAAGGCTGGCGATCCTGAACGATGTCAACGGCAGCATACGCGACCTGGCAAGCAATTACCAAAACGAAAGCTGAGCGAATGGAACCATATCTCAAGATTGTCTCCACCGGCATCTCGGTACCGGATAAGGTCCTGACCAACCAGGACCTGGAAAAAATGGTCGAGACCTCCGATGAGTGGATAATTACCCGTACGGGGATTCGCGAAAGAAGGGTCAGCGCCCCGGGTGTGGCCTCCAGCGACCTGGGTACCCAGGCCGCACAGATGGCTCTGGATGCCGCCGGCATCTCTGCGGCGGAAGTGGAGCTGCTCCTTGTTGCCACGGCCTCCGGGGACTACCTGTTCCCCTCCACGGCCTGCGTGGTCCAGAAAAACCTGGGGGCAGACCAGGCCACTGCTTTCGACATCTCCGCGGCCTGCAGCGGGTTCCTCTACGGCCTGACCGTGGCCTACAGCCTGATGAAATCCGGCAGCTACCGCAACGCCCTGGTCATCGGAGCGGAGACCCTGACCAAGATCACGGACTACCAGGACCGCTCGACCTGCGTCATTTTCGGCGACGGGGCGGGGGCGATGCTGGTTACCCTGGGCAATGATAATAATAACGGGATTTTCGCCAGCCACCTGGGCAGCGACGGCAAGTTCACCACCCTCTCGAACCTGCCCGCCGGCGGTACCAGACTGCCGGCAACCGCCGATACGGTCCGGCAGCACCGGCATTTCATTAAAATGGAGGGCAACGAGCTGTTCAAGGTCGCCGTGCGCTCCATGGAAGAGGCCGCCCGCCTTACCCTGAAAAAAGCCGGCCTCACCACGGCGGATGTGGATATCCTGATTCCGCACCAGGCCAACCTGAGGATTATCAACGCCCTGATAAAAAGGCTCGGTATTCCCGACGAGCGTGTCTATATCAACATCGAGCGTTACGGCAACACTTCGGCCGCTTCCATTCCGATCGCCTATCACGAGGCACGCAGCAAGGGCCTGCTGAGCGAAGACTCGGTCGTGCTGCTGGTAGCTTTCGGCGGGGGAATCACCTGGGCCGGAGTATTGCTGCGCGGCTGATAATAGGGCCGAGACCCGGTCGGGTGAGTTTACGGATCCCTGGTTCATGACCAAAAAATCGAAAACTGCTGTCGTTTTCCCGGGACAGGGTTCACAGTTCGCGGGTATGGGCAGGGACATTTACGATGCTTTTGCCGGAGCGCGCGAGCTTTTCGACCGCGCCGGCAGTATTCTCGGCTTCAACCTGGCGGCCTGCTGTTTCAGCTCCGGCGAGGATGAGCTCAGCCGGACCCGGATCACCCAGCCGGCGATTTTCGTGCACAGTGTGGCTGTCTACGAGATCCTCAAAGAACGGGGGCTGGCTGCCGGAATCACTGCAGGGCACAGCCTCGGAGAATACAGCGCACTGGTGGCGGCCGGCTACCTCGATTTCGAGGAGGGCCTTCGCCTGGTGGGACGTCGCGGGCAGCTGATGCAGGATGCGGGCAGGGAGAACCCTGGCACCATGGCCGCAGTCATCGGGCTGGACGACCGCGTGCTGGAAGAGCTCTGTGCCAGCGACCCCGCCATAGTGGTAGTGGCGAATTTCAACTGCCCCGGCCAGACCGTGATCAGCGGAGAGGTAGAGGCAGTGGAGCGGGTGATGGAGGCGGCCCGGGCCGCAGGTGCACGGATGGTGAAAAAGCTTAAAGTAAGCGGTGCTTTCCACTCTCCGCTGATGGAGAGCACGCGCGAGCAAATGACCCGGGAGCTGTCGGCGGCCTCTTTCAGGCAGGGAAGCCTCCCGGTGGTGGCGAATGTAACTGCCGAGCCGGAGAGCCGGCCGGAAAAAATACGCGGACTGCTGGCCGAACAGATCACCGGGCCGGTGCGCTGGCAGGCTTCGATCGAGCGCATGGCGGCCTGGGGCGCCAGGGAGTTCCTCGAGGTCGGGCCGGGAAGCGTGCTCAGCGGCCTGATCCGCAGGATAGACAGAAACCTCAAGGCCGGCCAGGTCGGCACTCTCGAGCAAATCAAGGCTTTCAAAGCCTTAGAAGCTGATTAACCTTTACTTTTTTTTAAGGCAATATTAAAATGGTTTTGACCGAGCGAGTCGCCCTGATCACCGGAGCCGGCCGCGGGATAGGCAAGGCGGTGGCCTTGCGCCTGGCAGCCGCCGGGGCTTCGGTTGCGGCCGTGGATATCGAGGCGGAGGCTGCGGCCGGCACGGCGGAAGAGATCCGGGAAACTTTCTCCGCAACAAGTTCTTCATTTGCCTGCGATGTCTCGGATTACGGCCAGGCGGCCTCGGTAGTCGAAGAAGTGATCGGAAAGTATGGCAGCCTGGACATCCTGGTAAATAATGCGGGGATTACCCGGGACTCGCTGATCATGAGGATGAAACCCGATGACTGGGACCTGGTGCTACGGGTCAACCTGACCGGGGCGTTCAATTTCACCCGGGCCGCCGCCCGTCAGATGACTAAGCAGCGCTCCGGCTCGATAGTCAATATCTCCTCGGTAGTGGGGTTGACCGGCAATGCCGGTCAGGCCAATTATGCAGCCTCCAAGGCGGGCCTGATCGGGCTGACCAAGTCCGCGGCCAAGGAGTTTGCCCCCCGCGGAGTCCGGGTAAACGCCGTGGCTCCCGGGTTTATCGAGACAGAGATGACATCCCGCCTCGCCGATGAGGTCAAGGAACAGTGGCACAGGATTATCCCCTTGGGACGTGGCGGGACTGCAGAGGATGTCGCATCGGCCGTGTTGTTCCTGGCGGGTCCTGACTCGGAATACCTTACCGGACAGGTCATCCAGGTTGACGGGGGCATGGTGATGTAACCGACGCCCGGCTGGAAACAGGTAAAAACCGGGTATCGGCGGTTTTTCGCAAAAGAATGCTTGACCAGTATTATTAAATGATTTTTCAACATCAACATGGAGGACATTCATGTCGGATTACGCGCAAAAGGTGAAGGAGATTATCATCGAGAAACTGGGTGTCGATGCTGAGAAAGTTACCGATGACGCCTCTTTTGTCGAAGACCTCGGTGCCGACAGCCTTGACACTGTGGAACTGGTGATGGATTTCGAAGAAGAGTTCGATTTGGAGATTCCCGATGAGGAAGCCGAGAAGCTGACGACTGTCGGGGCCGCGATCAAGTATCTCGAGGAAAAACTGACATCCAAGTAACTCCCCGGCTCAAAGGGATATTGGGAAGGCAGCAAATGATCAGAAGAGTCGTAATCTCAGGGATTGGTGCGGTAACCCCACTGGGCAACGACGCTCAGGCCTCGTGGAAAGCCTCGCTCGAGGGCGTCAGCGGGATAGACTATATCAAGTCTTTCGACGTCGCTGCGTTCGATACCAGGTTCGCCGGGGAGCTGAAAGATTTCGATCCCCTGAACTTCATGGACCGCAAAGAAGCTAAGCGCACGGACCGTTTTATCCAGTTGGCGGTGGCGGCCAGTAAAATGGCTGTGGCCGATGCCGGTCTGGAGGCGGTCGATCGTGCCGATGCAGAGCGTTTCGGTGTTATCATCGGTTCGGGTATCGGCGGCATAGAGACGCACGAGACACAGCACAGCCGTTTTCTGCAGAGCGGTCCGGGGCGCATCAGCCCTTTCTACGTGCCGATGATGATCTCGGACATGGCCGCCGGCTATGTTTCGATAGTAGTCGGCGCTAAGGGCCCTAATTTCTGCACGGTTTCGGCCTGCGCTTCCGGCGGCCACGCCATCGGCCTGGCTTTCCGCTCGATCAAGTACGGGGAAAGCGACCTGATGCTCGCAGGCGGGACCGAAGGCTCGATCACCCCGATGTGCCTGGGCGGTTTCAATGCCTGCAAGGCGCTCTCGGTGCGCAACGATGACCCCAAGGGTGCCAGCCGGCCGTTTGACAAGACCCGCGACGGTTTCGTGCTGGGCGACGGTGCCGGTATCCTGCTGCTCGAGGAATACGAGCATGCCAGGGCGAGGGGAGCGCAGATTTACGCCGAGATCTCCGGGGTGGGCATGACCGCAGACAGCTACCATATTACCGCACCCCCGCCGGAAGGCGATGGTGCGCAGAGGGCAATGAGGCTGGCCATGCAGGAGTCCGGTCTGAACCCCGAGGACGTGGATTACATCAACGCCCACGGCACCTCCACTGAGCACAATGACGTTGTCGAAACCATCGCCATCAAAAATGTTTTCGGCGCCCATGCCAGGAACGGCCTGGTGATCAGTTCCACCAAATCCATGACCGGCCACCTGCTGGGCGCCGCCGGTGGTGTCGAAGCCATTTTCAGTGCTCTGAGCCTGAAATACGGCCTGATTCCCCCGACCATCAATTATCGCTATCCCGACCCGGAGTGCGACCTCGATTACTGCCCCAACCAGGCCCGTGAAAAGCCCCTGAGAGCCGTCTTGAGCAACTCTTTCGGTTTCGGCGGGCATAATATCACTCTTGCCCTGAAAAAGGTATAACAACCGTTTCTTAGCGCTAAGCTGATGTGGGTTGAACCCCTTAAATTGCTCAAAAACATTTTCGGCGGCATCTTTCCCCGGAGCGGGAGAAAACAATTATTAAGCCGTCTCGAGCGTATCCTCGGCTATTCTTTTAAAGATGCAAGGTTACTCGAGACGGCTCTTTCGCACCGCTCCTGCGTCAGCGATGACGGGCGCGGGGAAGCTGTCAGTAACGAGCGCCTGGAATTCCTGGGAGATTCAGTGCTCGACATGCTGGTCTCCGAGTACCTTTACCGGGATTTCCCCGCAGCCGCCGAGGGTGAGCTGACCAGAAAAAAATCCGCCATCGTCTCACGCTC
>JAFGTO010000295.1 GCA_016934095.1 Candidatus Glassiibacteriota bacterium | reverse complement strand
GGCGGAGCCGCTTTTGACCGCGGAAGCGAGGCCCGGATGAAACTCCGGAACCTCTATATCAGCCCCCAGGACCTGCGGGTCGAGCACTGCCAGCTTATCGATGA
The DNA here is from genome assembly GCA_016934095.1 of Candidatus Glassiibacteriota bacterium. Lineage (GTDB taxonomy): Bacteria > Gemmatimonadota > Glassbacteria > GWA2-58-10 > GWA2-58-10 > JAFGTO01. Next base: position 5,185 of record JAFGTO010000295.1, on the reverse strand, counting down.
AGGCCGGGACTTGGGCGGGCTGGAGCGGGAGTTCGAGCGCCTGGAGGCGCTGAGCGAGGAAGAGCTGCTCGCGCATCAGGACAGGTGCAACGCCCTTCTGGATGAGGCCGCCCGCCTGCCCCGGGTTGTCGGCTACCCCTATCACGAGCCCTCGGACCTGGAAAGTATCCGGGCCGCCCGGCCGGGGACAGGCGAGGTCTTCGACGCGGACCTGGATGAGCGTGACCTTTTCGACCGGGTACACGGCGCCTGGCTGGGAAGGGCCGCCGGGTGCCTGTTGGGTAAGCCGGTGGAGGGCTGGCTCTCTGCGCGTATGTGGGGCTTCCTCCAGGACCTGGGCAAGTATCCCCTCGGCGATTACTTCCGCTGCGATGTGGACCCCGGCCTGGCCGAAAAATACGAGATCAGGCCGGAGAGGGGGTTTATAAACCTGGTGGACCATATGCCCGAGGATGACGATACCAATTACACGGTGGCCGGCCTGCTGATCCTGAAAAAGCACGGAGCGGACTTCCGGCCGCACGACGTGGCCGGGTTCTGGCTGGAAAATTTGCCAGTACTCCACACCTGGACCGCGGAGAGAGTGGCCTACCGGAATTTTCTCAACGGCGTAGACCCGCCCGCCTCTGCCACCTGCCGCAACCCCTACCGTGAATGGATCGGCGCCCAGATCAGGGCCGATTTCTATGGCTACGCGGCCCAGGGGAACCCGGAGCTGGCCGCGGAGATGGCCTGGCGGGACGCCTCGGTAAGCCATGTCAAGAACGGTATCTACGGCAGCATGTGGGTGGCGGCCATGCTGGCCGCCGCGCCTTTCCTGCGCGATACGAGGCACGTCATCGAGGCAGGCCTGGCACAGATCCCCGCACGCTGCCGCCTGGCCGAGGCTATCGCAGAGGTGATCGGCTGGCACGGGCAGGGAGACAATTTCGAGCAGGCTGTCGGGAAGATACACCGGCGCTGGGATGAGACTTTCCCGCACCACTGGTGCCACACTGTCAGCAACGCCCAGGTGGTGGCCCTGGGCTTGCTCTGGGGCGGGGGCGATTTCGAGAAATCGGTCTGCCGGGCGGTGCAGGCCTGTTTCGATACGGACTGCAACGGGGCCACTGTGGGATCGTTGGCGGGTATGATGCTGGGCGCTCACAACCTGCCGCAAAAATGGACCGGGCCGCTCAACAACAGGCTCGAGACCGGGCTCGCCGGCTACAACCTGGTCGAGCTCGACAGCCTGGCCGCCGAGGGGTTAGAGGTCTCGAAACGGATAAGAAAAATGAGGCAAACTTGAATTTACCCGGCCCGCAGGCATATAATTAATACGGGATATGATCGTTAGCGGTCGGAGAATAACGGACCGGAGGCTTTTATGAGACGAAGCGACTTTTTTAAACTCACCGCGGCGGCGGGCCTGGGTGCAAAGACCGCACTGGCTGCAGAGGAGATGAGGATGGCTACCACGACGACCGCAGGGCCGCTGCCCCGCCGGCCCCTGGGCAGGACCGGGGAATACCTCTCGATAATCGGCATGGGCGGGATCGTGGTGATGGATGAGGAGCAGGGCCACGCGGACCGGGTGGTGCGCGAGGCTTTCGAGGCCGGGGTCAACTATTTCGACGTGGCGCCCACCTATGGCGATGCCGAGCTCAAGCTGGGCCCGGCCCTGGAGCCGTTCAGGAAAAAAGTCTTCCTGGCCTGCAAGACCGCCGAGCGCGACAGGCAGGGCTCGCAGAAAGAGCTGGATGAATCGCTCAAACACCTGCGCACCGATTACCTCGACCTCTACCAGCTCCACTCGATAGAGACCCGGGAGGATGTCCAGCAGGCGTTCGGCCCGGACGGCGCCATGGAGACTTTCATCGAGGCGCGCCGCCAGGGCAAGGTGCGCTTCCTCGGCTTTTCGGCCCATTCGGTCGAGGCTGCCCTGGCCGCCATGGACAATTTCGATTTCGACACGGTGCTGCTGCCGGTCAATGCCGGCTGCTGGCTCAAGGGCAACTTCGGGCCCCAGGTAGTGGAGAAAGCCGTGGAGAAAAAGATGGGTATCCTGGCCCTGAAAGCCGGCGCCAGGTCGCTGCTGGCAGACAGGAAAAAGAAAGTCCGTCCCAAGTGCTGGTACCATCCGCTGCTGGATGAGGCCGGGATTGCCGCGAGCTATAATTTCACCCTTTCGCTGCCGGTAACCGCGGCCCTGCCCCCCGGGGACGAGGGGCTGTTCCGCCTGGCGCTGAAAGCGGCGCCGAACTTTATCCCTGTCTCTGGCAAGGACAAGGAGGAACTGGAAAAGTGGGCCTCCGCCCTCGATCCCCTGTTCGAATACCCGGCATGGGAATCTTGAAATCCGGTCTGTAACGCACGGTATACTTGTGTCTCTGGTGAGTTGGCAACCTTCCAGCGGGAGGTTTACGGATGAAAAGGAATGAGTTCTTTAAACTAGCCATGTCTGCCGGCTTGAGTGCGAAGCTTGCCCTGGCCCGGGAAGCAGTAGAGAAACCGGTCACCGCCGCCGGCCCGCTGCCACGCCGGCCGCTGGGTAAAACCGGGGAAAAAGTGTCGATTATCGGTTTCGGCGGCAACGTGGTCAAGAACGAGGAGCAGGATGTCGTGCGGAAGGTAGTGGCCGAGGCCATCGAGGCCGGGGTCAATTATTTCGACAACTCGCCCAGGTACGGCAATACCGAGGTCAAGCTGGGGCCGGTGCTAGAGCCTTTTCGCCGGAAGATTTTCCTGGCCTGCAAGACCGGGATACGGGATGCCGCGGGCGCACGCCTGGAGCTCGAGCACTCGCTGGAGCTCTTTCGCACGGACCATTTCGACCTCTACCAGCTCCATTACCTGCATTCACGGGAAGACATCGAGCAGGCGTTCGGCCCAGGGGGAGCAATGGAAACCCTGGTCAAAGCCAGGCAGGAAGGCCTGGCGCGCTTCCTCGGTTTCTCGGCCCACACCGTGGAGGCGGCCCAGGCAGCCATGGAAAGGTTCGATTTCGACACAATCATGTTCCCCTTCAACTATGTTGCCTGGTACAAGGGGAATTTCGGCTCGCAGATCGTGGAGAAAGCCGCCGCCGAAGACATGGGAATCCTGGCGATCAAGCCCGGAGCCTCTTGCCGCCGCGTGGGAGATACCGACCGCAGGTTCCCCAAATGCTGGTACGTGCCCCTGGTAGATGAGGAGGATGCGGCCCTGAGCTACTATTTCACCCTCTCGCTGCCGGTAAGCTCGGCTTTTCCGCCGGGGGAGGTAGAGCTGTTCCGCCTGGCCCTCAAGGTGGCCCGGTCGTTCATCCCGCTCTCGGAGAGTGAAAAAGCCGAGCTGGCCCGTCAGGCCGCCTCGCTGCCGCCGCTGTTTGAATACCCGGCCTGGAAAAGCTGAGCTTTCGCCAGCGGCAATGGACCGGTTGTGCCGCCTGAGGCCCGGGCGCGGTCCGGCACAGTATCCGGAGCCTTCAGCAGCATGTCTAATAATCCACATTTCAGGGAATATGGCTGTCAACAACCCTTTACTGCCGGAAAAAGAGGGGAACATATTTTTACGTGGCGAGTATGAAAATGATAATTAATCTTATTAATCTCTTGCCGGCTTCGGAGGCACTGCAGCGGATGAGACATATTCCAGGGACAAGAAAGACAGCGGCCGGGTCGTTTATTATCGGAGTTTCCCTGCTGGCAGCCGTAGCTGCCTGCTCGCCGCCGGCTTTTTCCGCGGACCGTGAGCCCCGGGTCAAAATCAGCCTGCTGGCCGATTGCGACTCGATAGTACCCGGGGAGAAATTCAGGCTGGGCCTGCTGTTCGAGATCGCGGACGGCTGGCATATCTACTGGCGCAACCCCGGGGATGCCGGCCTGCAGCCGGTAATCGACTGGAAGCTGCCGGAGGGTTTCAGCATGGAGCCGCTGCAGTGGCCCGTGCCCGTGCGGCTGGAGGAGTCGGGCGAGCTGTACGTAAACGCATACAAGGATGAAATCCTGCTTTATGCCTGGGTCCATCCGCCGGCGGGGCTTGCGGTCTCCCGGGCGGATTTCAGGGCCGGGGCTGTCTGGCTGGTCTGCCGGAGTGTCTGCGTGCAGGAGGGCGACACGGCAAGGCTCTCGTTGCCGGTGGGCTCGTCCGGCGCAAAGGCAGGCAAGTCATCCGGCCTGTTCGACAGGTACGCACGCCTGGTCCCCCGCGGAGTGGAGGATTATCCGTTCCTCAGCCTGGATGCCGGCTGGGTCGAAAGCCCGGGCATCGACAGCCGTACCCGGGTCGCGGGGATCTCTCTGGAGTGCCTCTCGGAGGGGCTGAGGTTCCTGACCGGCAAAGCGGATGTGCAGTGGTTCGGCGATCCCTCGGACCTGCTTTATTCCGATGAGCTCGAGCAGGAATCCGGCCCGGAAAGCCCGGAGAAGCTGGCGCTGAAACTGCCTGTCCGCACGGTAGAGGTGCCGGAATCCTGGCCGCAGGCCTGGGGCGGCGTGCTGACAGTAAAAATGAGCAGGGCGCCAGGCGATACTCTTACCTTTGCTCTGACCTTGAGGTTTACCGATTGAAGATTCCCCGAGGCTTTCACAGGAGCTTTATTACCGGCGGGCTGAGGCAGGATGAGACTGCAATTTCTATATTACCCTGACTGCCCTTCCCACGCCCAGGGACTGGAAAGGCTGAAAAAAGTGCTGGGAGGGATGGGGCTGGACCACCAGGTCGAGGTTACCTGCGTGGATTCGGAGGAACAGGCCCGGGAGCTGAATTTCATCGGGTCGCCGACCGTGCTGGTGGATGGGGAGGACATCGATCCGCAGGGGCTTGAAGGCCAGGCCCCGGCGCTTACCTGCCGGATCTACCGCCTGGAGGACGGGCGTTTTTCGCCCCTGCCCTCGGAACAGATGATTCTCCGGGCCCTGGAGAGGGCGGCCGCTGGGCCGGGGCAGTCCTGACAGGCGCGAGCGGGCCGACCCTGGCGCTTTGTCTTGCACTGCGGGTGAAGGAACGAGTAATTGCTTGTAAAGCGATTATTAAAAGTTTTTGCGTTTTGAATTATAACAATGGTTGTCAAAAATCTATTCCTTTATAATTGTTATAGGGGAATATAGGGCAGGTTTCGCAACCGAACGTTGGCTAAAGGGGCGGCTGCGGGGCAGAAACAGGGCCGCTACGGAGGCAGGATACAAGCGCTCCGCTAAAAGGAATCCCATTTAAGCCTGGATGG
>JAFGTO010000294.1 GCA_016934095.1 Candidatus Glassiibacteriota bacterium | reverse complement strand
GCGGGCAGTTGCCGTGCATTATGTCCAGAAGCAGGTTAATTGCATCGCCGATCGTGTATTTCCCATCCTCATTCCAGTCAAGTCTTGGGTCCCCCGGGTTATCCCTGGCCAGGAGCAGGAAAGTGATTACATCGCTTATAGCTATTGTCCCATCTCCGGAAAAATCGCAGTTTTTTCCCGGCCCGACAGGCGGCTCATCATCGCTCAACACTACCGGCCCTAGAACTTCTACGCGGTCGTTTTCATACCCGCTAGCATCGTTGGTTGTCACCGCGTAATAATATTTGACTCCAGCCTCTACGTAATTATCCTGAAATGTAGCAGTAGTCAGGCTGTTGATCGAGCTGTACGGCGACATCCCGTCGATACCGGTGAACTCTTCCGTGGATTTATAGATGTTGTAGTGGCTGAAGTTATTGTTCAGGTCGTCGAACCGCCATTTCAGGATTACCTGATTCTGTCTTGATTCTGCGCTCAGGTTGTTTACCGGCAGGACAGGGGTGATCATCCGTCTGAATACCCCCGACCCCCACGATCCGAAATAAAGGATTGAGTGATCGGCGGACATTGCCATCATGTTCGTAACATTGTTGCCGTTCGTTCCGGGGATAGGATTGGTCAGCCCTTCGTTCCAGGCAGCCCACCCGTTGCCGCCATCGTTGCTAACAAATACGCCATCGTTCTGAGCCGCCAGGTAAATCCTGTCAGAGTTAAAACGGTCCACGATTATCTTGTAGAACTCCTGATCCAGATCCAGGCCATTGACGATTTCAAACCAGTCGGCACCTCCGTTCAGGGATTTCATCACGGTGCCTTTAAAGCCTTCCCTCCCGGTCCCCTCATTTTCTCCGTTCTTTGAGCAGGCATACATGATCCCGGCATTCCCTGGATCGAAGTCGATCGAGAATACCCATTGCTCGGCCGGCCAGCCTTTATCCCACATCTCCCAGTGGTCGCCGAAATCCAGCGACCTGTTCACGCCGTTATAAGTGCCCACGAAAACGATATCCGGATTGTCGGGATGGCAGATCAGAGAAAAAACGCCGTCATTGGTCCAGCCGACATTGCTTTCCCTCCAGGAGGCTCCTCCATCCAGGCTTTTGTAAATGCCCTGGGGAAAAGTCCCCAGGATAATCTTGGAGTTATCTTCGGGATGTATCAAGAGGGAGGTATATTGATACATGGGCCTGTCATCCCAGATCGGCCAGACCACTCCCCAGTTTCCGAAACCGACCATCGCTTCCCAGGCATCGCCTCTCCACCTGTACATGCCGTATCCCTTGGTACCGGCATACAGCTCGCCACTCGAATTCATGTAGAGCACTCTCACGTCGGTGGAGGCAAGGCCCTGGCTTATTTCAACCCAGTCGTTTCCTCCGTCATTCGTTTGAAACACGCCTTCATCGGTTGCTGCATAGACTGTATGGGGGGGATCGGGATCGATGGCTACCTGAGTGATGTATTTCCCATACATCTGTCTATCTGATCCACTGGCTCCAACATCGAAGTCCATCCCGTCATAGGACTTGTAAATGCCCTTTCCCCAGGTTCCCAGCCATACCTCCTGCGGATCTTTCGGGTTGATGGCAAAGGTATAATATCCCTGACGAAGGGGGTCCTCCACCACCACGCTGGGAGTGAGGAAGTTCTTGTCATAGAAGCTTGCGCCTGCATCATCCGTGCGGTACAGGCCGCCCGGATTCGACCCGACAAAGATGCGGAATGAGTTGGACGGTTCCACTTTGATTTCGAGGCTGTAAACCTGGGGAACAGGCTTGTTGCTCCTTTCCCGGCGCCAGGTGACCGACCAGTTCGACATATTGATGTCGCCCGAGTATACCCCGCAGCCCTGGGTGCCGACATAAATCTTGTCTTCCGCCACGGCGCAGGAGGTCAGGATCCTGCTGTCAAGGCCGGCGTTACAGCTCGTCCAGCTGTTTCCGCCGTCCGTGCTTACCTGCAGGCCGTCATCCATAGCCGCGGCAAAAAGCACCTCGTGATTATCGGGGTGTATCCGGATGGCCCTGCACTCGTTGCCGGTGGTGAGGATCCGGTTCCAGGTCAGACCGGAATCTGTCGACTTGTAGACTCCGGAGGGATCGGTAAAGGTATACCCATCCGGCTCCATGCACCAGCCTGGCACAGTACAGGCACCCATGCCGCAGGTGTACAGAATATTCGGGTCGACTGGATCTATTTCAATGTCGTAAGCCCCGATGTCCGGGAAGCCCTGCATTATTGTCCAGTTGGCACCGCCGTCGGTCGATTTGTAAGCGCCATGAATGTGGGTGGTTACGAAAATATTATCCCGGTTTGAGGGATTGACTGCCAGGTCGAGTACGCTCCTGGGGAGGGTCCCGGTGAGATCCGCCCAGCTTGAGCCTGAGTCTGTCGATTTATACAGTTTCCCGCCGTGTATACCGGGTCCGAAAGTGGCGGCGTAGACATTGTTTCCATCCGCCAGCACCCGGTTCAGCAGGAAAGCCCTGTCCGCGGAAAAGTCGGCGGTCTCCCGCCATGATGAGCCTGCATCCGATGTTTTCCACAACACCGGCGCGGTCCGGTCAGACAGGTAGATCTGATCGGCATCCAGGGGATTCAGGCTCAGAGATGTCGCAGACAGGGGGGCTTCTTCCAGCAGTGTCCAGGTTGCACCGGCATCTTCCGTTTTCCAGGTGCCTGCGAGCCAGGTGGCGGCATACACGACCAGGGGATTGCCGGGATCGACAATCAGTTGGGGCTGACCCCAGACCGTGCACATGATGAAATGTTCATTGAGCCTGGTCCATGAGCTGCCTCCATCGCTGCTGTAATAAATCTCGCCGCGCTCTCCTATGCTGCCTGCATAGATGGAGCCGGGGTCGCCGGGGTCAACTGCTACCGAGGTAATGCCCGAGGAGTTGGGGACTTCCAGAACGGTATTCCAGGTCTCGCCGCCATCTGTGGTCCTGCGGACCATGGCTGAATGCTCGAAGGGTTTCGGGCTGTATCCGCTGAACACTATGTCCGGATTGGTTGGATGGGCGGTGATACTGTACGTATAATCGATCTCGGAAGTCCTGAGAAAAGACCATTCTGTCTCATATTCCAGTTGCTGGCGCTTGAAGAGCCCGAAACCATTGTTCAAGGCATATATTATGTTACTTCCGGAAGACTGGGTGCAGGCATAAACCGAGCAGAAATTGAAATTGTTCCCCCAGTAGGGGTTGTTGATCACCTCCCAGGTGTTTCCCCGGTCATCGCTTCTGTGGATATACGGGACATCGGAGACAAACCAGATCCTGTCCGGGTTTGTCGGGTCGACAGTCAGCTCATCGGCCCAGGGATGGACGATCCCTCCCGGGTTGAGCATTGTCCAGCTTTCTCCGTAATCATCCGACCTGAATGTGCCGTTGCCTCCTGCCGAGGAAGCGTATATGACTGCAGGATTTACAGGGTCTGCAGCCAGCAGGCTGATCGTTGTGCTGAGAATACCTTTATTTATCAGTCTCCAATTCTTCCCCCCGTCTTCGGACCTGGCGATGCCTCCCGTTCTCAAGGGGAGCAAAAGGATAGCGGGGTTATCCGGATGAACCGTGATAAAGCGGAAATCCACCGAGGGCATGTTTTCCAGGGGAGGCTCGATATTCGAAAAGGTGCTGCCTCCATCGCTGGTGACTAACAATCTGCTGCCTGCGGCCAGATAAATTCTTCCATCCACCGAGGCCCCGATAATCCGGACCTGGGTACAGTCGAAATTGGCGCTAATGAAAACGGCGCTCCAGTTAAGGCCTCCATCCGTGCTCTTATAGACTATCGGCTGACCGATTTCATCGTTGTACAGGGGACCTTCGCTGATCCAGATTTCCTGGCGGTTGAACGGATTTACGAACGTGCTCCAGATGAATCTTCGTTCACTCTGGCCATAATTGACTTCACTCCAGGCCTGTCCATCGTTATCCGAATAAAAGACTTTTCCGCAGCGCCAGGACTCCATCTCGTAGTCGTTTATTCCGATGAAAAGTTTCCCGTTTCCTGCAAGACCCATGGTTTCTACTATGGCTTTCCTCGGCAGCTCGAGGCTGGTGCCGAGATCAGACCAGGTGGAGCCTCCGTCCTCCGTACGATAGACCGTACCCGCACGCTCCGGGCAATGGGAGCCCCCGCAGATATAGAGAACGTTGCCATCGAGAGGGTCCATTTCCATGGCGGCGATATAGCGGGTACAGCTCTCCACGCCGCCGAGAATGTGTTGCCAGCTCTGCCCTGCATCCACAGTCTTCTGCAGCTCACCGGTGGCTGCACAGTAAATCTCGGACTGGTTCTGGGGGTTGATGGCGATGATGTGGACATGGCCGCCGGGATTGTCGAATTGTATCAGGCTCCAGCTTTCGCCCCCGTCTGTCGATTTATATACTCCCTCTTGGGGGCCTACTGCAAAACAAACCTGCGGGTCAGCCGGAGTGATGGCTATATCGCTGATGTATCCCCCTTCCGGCCCGTTGGTTTGCACCCATTCCGGTGAATTAAACGCGTGCGTGCTGTAGGGGTGAAAGCGCGTTTGCGCCGGCGAGCTCGAAGCTGTCAGAAGCGAAAGAAGCACAATGAGAAAATTTCTGCAGGTGTGCATTTTGCTCTCGAGGCTGGGTTGTTACGGACCTGGCTGCGGATCAAGCAGAGCAGCCGGACCATGCTGCGGCAGGTTGCACAAGAGTCCGGCTAGGCTGTGGCTTGGATTGAGCGCCCGGGCGCATTCCCGGCAGCTTGCCGCCGGGCTTTTACGGCAGACACTTTTCCGGCAAAGTGCCATGCCTAATTATACTGATGTAGAGAATATTATCAAGTTTCTCATCGAGGGATGGCGGGCGGAGAACTCATGGAGGATCTTATGAATGGACTAACCGGCAGCCGGCCGAGAGGGGGCATTTATCACGCCGGCTTTGCCTGCCGGGACTATGTCGATTCCGGAGCAGGCGAGGGAGCTCGAACCAACGCCGTCCAGCCTGGGAAGCTAGGGTGATTTTGCAAGGCTTTCTTAGGATTTTTAATGGCCCATTCCCCGAATGGAACATCAATCCCATCTCACCACCCCAATATTCGCGCAGGAAGAAACAACACGGCCTTGATCAACGCGAACACCGCTCCGACTGAGATACCGATCAGCCGCAGCGGCAGCGAGAGTAACCAGACAAACGGGAACAGCACCAACGCCAGCAGCGCCAGCGGCCAGGAGAGCACAAACAGGATACACCAGCCGACGAACAGCATTAAAACTTTCATCTTTGCCCTTCCCTTGTCGTGAGTTTGACTGTTTAGTATTAACTTTTTGACAACCCCAACGGCCTTGACAGTTCATTTTTTTGGAATAACAGAACACAATCCTGCCCGCCTCTGCATCATCGTCTTCACTATTGCCTGCTTTGATGACATCCTCTGCCTGAAGATCGGTCAGGCGCGTTTACATCTGCTGCGGCTTTTAATAGTTTATAGAGCCAGGGAGCAATCGATAGATATGTAAGCTTTAAACACAGGATAGCAGGAGAAAGGCTGTGCATTCTGCATAGAATCAGATAAGAAAGCCCCGGCTCTCACCGGGGCTTTTCTCTGGAGCGGGCGATGGGACTCGAACCCACGACGTCCAGCTTGGGAAGCTGACATTCTACCACTGAATTACGCCCGCATTTTGTCTCGATAATCTCCCGGCTCTGCAGCCGGCGGCAGGAACGCTGGCTTTTCCGCGCCTGTGCCTGCTGTGGGCCGGCTTATTAAAATAAACTAGAACCGGCAAAATGTCAAATCCGCCGGAGCGATAAAGGCAGTTGGGCAGGGGTGGTATATAAATATTAACGGGCGGCGGCAGGCGCGGGAAAAGGAATTCAGATCGAGCGCCCGGCTGGAGCTATGCCCAGCGGCTTGAGGCTTTTCAGCGGGTTCAGCGGATAGGGAGCAGGGTTGAAAAAGCGGAAACCGTTCTCTTTGCCCAGCAGGACCACCAGCTTGTCAAAAGCCCAGAGGCTCAGCAGCAGGATCAGCCCTACCAGCAGGGCGGTTATGATGAATATTTTTTTCATCTTCCGGTGGTTTCCGTGTCCGGATGGCCCGGCAGAATCCTGCCTTTCACCCAGGACCATAGGTTGATTGCACTATCATTATAGTAATCGGGACGGCCGGCAGAAAACTTTAGCTAACTGCCTTGTTTCTTATTATTTTAGGCAGCAGCCGGCCCGGGCCGCACTTTTTTCCCGGCCTGACTGAGCGGTGCGGCCCGTGGCTGTAAGGGGCCCGGCATCTGAGTGAGACTATTTGATAGGGAGATATTGATGAGCTTGGAGACCCAGGCAATCGAGCAGTTGCGGCCGGTGGCTATCGAGCCGGGCATACTGGTGCACCCCGAGGGTTCGTGCCTGTTTTCCATGGGACGCACCCGGGTCATCTGCACGGCCACGGTCGAGGACAAGGTGCCGCCCTTCCTGCTGGATACCGGCCGCGGCTGGGTGACCGCCGAGTACGGCATGCTGCCCCGCAGCACACATACCCGCCAGGTGCGCGAGCGCACCCGCGGCAGGCCGGACAGCCGGGCCCTGGAGATCAGCCGCCTGGTCGGAAGATGCCTGCGCGCAACCATGGACCTCGGGTCGCTCGGCGAGCGTACTGTTACCCTGGACTGCGATGTGCTGCAGGCGGATGGCGGCACCCGCTGCTGCGCGATCAACGGTGCCGCGGTGGCGCTCTGCCAGGCCCTGGAATCCCTGGTCGGCCGGGGAGAGCTGAAAGCCAACCCCATGCACACCCTGGTGGCAGGGTTGAGCGTGGGCCTGGTCCGGGGCGAGCCGGTGCTGGACCTGGACTATGAAAAAGACTCGCAGGCAGAGGTGGACATGAACGTGGTGATGACCGCAGGGGGCGGTTTTGTCGAGATCCAGGGAGCGGCCGAGAAAAGCCCCTTTGACCGCGGACAACTGGACCTGATGCTGGAGCTGGCCCGCCTGGGGATCGGGGAGATCATCCGCAGGCAGCGGGAGGCACTGGGACTGTGAG
>JAFGTO010000293.1 GCA_016934095.1 Candidatus Glassiibacteriota bacterium | reverse complement strand
TGCCGAGCCGGAAGAGCAGCCCGAAACCTGCACGGGCTGCGGCAGGCTTGTCCTGGATGGTGGAAAATATCCGGCCGTGCAGGCCGTTCAGCACCTGGGGTACCACCGCCATGATAGTGGCGCCTTTTTCCGCGGCCGCACCCATGATGTCCTCGCTTTTCAGCGAGCGGGGGTAAATGACCGTGGCCCCGGCGCACAGGGGAGTCAGCAGGGTGGCGGTGAAAGGGTAGACATGGTGCAGGGGCAGCAGGTTGAGCACCCGGTCTTCCCGGCTGATCAGCCTCTTGTCGCCCAGCAGGGTCGTGATGTTGTGCAGGAAGTTGGCCTCGCTGAGCATCACTCCCTTGGGCCTGCCGGTGGTGCCCGAGGTAAAGACTATGGAAAAAGGCTGCTCCGGTCCCGGGGCCACCGGCTCGAAAGTATGGGTGCCGTCCACGGCCTCGACCGACTCCAGCTCGAACAGCCTGGGGCTGACTCCGCCCAGGCGGGGGACCAGGGTCCGGTCGCAGATGACCGCGTCCGGCTCGAGGATGCGGAAAACCTGTGCCAGGTCGGAATCCGCGGCCTCCGGGTCCAGCGGGGAGACTACGGCCCCGGCCAGGTGGATGCCCACACAGGCCGCGGCCCAGCCCGGCGAGTTGGCGCCGGCCAGGGCCACGCGGGAGCCGGGGCCGATGCCGGATTCAGCCAGCCGCCCGGCCATGTGGCAGGCAGCCGAATGGAAATCGCCGTAACTGACCTCGTGCACCGGATCCCGGGCCAGGTCTATGAAGGCGGTTTTTTCCCCGTGGCTTTCGGCGGAGCGGCGGATCATTGCAGCGATGCCGAGCATCGAGCCTCCAGCGGCAGTTCAGGCTTAAAGGTTAATACTTGTGAGCGCTAGCAAGGTAACACCGCAGGGTAAAAAAATCAAAGCTGACGCTCAGGGGGGAACCTCACTAATTCTCTCCCGGCCGGAAAAAACAGCAACCGCCTGAATTCAGGGCTTGCATAACCAGGGGAAAAGGTATACAATTGCACCTTTGCCGGGGTGTCCGGGAGGGGGGCTGAGGAACGGGAATTTTCATTTGTGGCTCAAGGGATTCTAATTGTTCTTCTTCCGCGGGCCGCCTTACAGGCGGCAGGATGACACACCCCACCCGCGAACCTGACGTTCGACGCACAGCGCTAGCCTAGTTGAGAGGTAGCCCCTTTATTCCTCTTCCGCGAGCGGAGCCTTGAGGCATCCACATGACGGAAGCGGGCACCCCTCTCGCAGAGGGGATTTTTTTCCTCTCCCTTTTAAGCCGGATAATTCATAAGGACTTTGCATTGTGCATCTTAAAGCGCCGGTGGGCGCGGGCTGGCAGCCTTTTTGCTTTGGCAATGGTATTCGGACAAACCGACCGGCGGGAGGAGGGCAAAAAGGATGCCAGCCCGCGCCTGACAGAGCACAGGGCTTACTCGTTGCTTAAATTTATGAATTATCCGGATTAACAAGAGGAAAATACTAATTTTTGCATACCATGAATACCTACCAGGGAGGGATAGATGCTGAAAAAGACGTTGTCAGGTTTTATGCTGTGCCTTGCCCTGGCACCGCCGGCGTACGGGCAGTTCGGCACCGATACCTGGGAATGGCAGCCGCTCTACCGATACCTCAGGCTGGATGAGGCCGCGGTGGAACGCATGCGCGGTTTGTACGCCCGCTGGCGTGCCGCAAAGCCCGGCCAGGGCTGGAACAAGTATCTCCTGGGCCTGATCGGGGATTCAGTTACCAACGATGGGCCGTTCATGTCGGATATAGGCAAGGGCTCGGACGGCTGGGTTGGCAAGGGTATCCACAACAGCCCCACGCCCGAGCTGAACCAGCTCTACGTGGATTTCGTGGACCGCACGATCGGCGGCGACAGCGTGCTGGGCGCTGCGGCGATCCGGCCGGGCAGGAGCAACCCCTGGCTCCTGGACCTGGAGAGCCATTACCCGGAGAAAGGCAACAAGATCGGGGCCAATATCGACCTGGACGGCCGGGTGCTGCTGCAGAACGTGCTCAGGAACAGGAAGCCGATGTGGGTTACTGTCATGTTCGGCCAGAACCATCTGAGCCGGGGACGGAAATTCGGGCAAGACCGCCGCTGGTGGGACTGGATGGTGGACAGCCTGGCCCTGGAGGGCGTGATGCCGGTCATGATAACTCTCAATCCCCGGGACATCGAGGGGATAGAGGCCTATAACGACGACCTGCGGGCCTATGCCGACAGTGCCCACCTGCCGCTCATCGACTGGTACGGTGCGGCCATGAACGATTCGATCGGCGGGTGCGGCCTGAAAGACTGCACGCGGGATGGGGTCCACCCGATCAGGCTGGGCCAGGGAGCGCCTTACCATGCGGGGGATTTCTCGCTGTGCAGTATTTTCGCCCCGGAGTGCAGCGGTTCGGTCGACACCGCGCCTTTCGCCCTGCTGAACCTGCTGACTCTGGAGATGCTGATCGAGATGGAGTACCGGGTTGTCGAGTACGTGGATGCCAACCCTCCGGCCGGGGTCGGCTGCGATTTCAACGGGGATGGCAGGAAAGAGATCAATGACGTGATTGCGCTGCTGCTGTTCCAGCGCGCCAACCCCGGCGACCTGAGGGCCGATTTCAACGGGGATGGCAAGGCGGACATCACCGATGCCGTCTCCCTGCTGATCGCCTGGAAGAAAGGCACTTGCCCGGACCGGGGGTAATACAGGGTCGTGGTAAAAACAGGTTAGCGAACAGGAAGAAGCGCTTCCCCGGCAGAGCCGGAGAGGCGTTTTTTCGTGGTAAGCAGGCAGGCTCTTAGCCGGAGAGCTTCATCCCGGCGGCGAGCTTCCTGACCGTGTCGATCACGTAATCGGCCTCGGAGGCCTTGAGCTTGGGGTACAGCGGCAGGGTTACCACGCGGTCGCCGATTTCCTCCGCCGC
>JAFGTO010000292.1 GCA_016934095.1 Candidatus Glassiibacteriota bacterium | reverse complement strand
GGTCGGCTACACCGCCGAGGATATCAAGATCTGGGCCGAGGTGATGGCGCGGAGCTTCGGCTGTGCCGGGCTGGGCGAGGGAGACATTATCCAGAACGCCTACGGTTACGGCATGTTCACCGGCGGGCTGGGAATCCACTACGGCGGCGAGTTCCTCGGGGCCACGATCATCCCCATCTCCGGCGGCAACACCAAGCGCCAGATCATGGTGCTCGAGGATTTCGGCTCCACCTGCCTGTGCTGCACCCCCTCTTATTCACTCTACATCGCCGAGGTGGCCAGGGAGATCGGGGTGGACCTCAAGAAGCTGCCGCTGAAAGTCGGGGTTTTCGGGGCCGAGCCGTGGAGCGACCAGATGCGCGACTCGATCGAGAAAGCCCTGGGGATCGATGCCCTGGACATCTACGGCCTCAGCGAGATAATCGGGCCGGGAGTCTCGATGGAGTGCATGGAGAAAAACGGACTGCACGTTTTCGACGACCATTTCATCCCGGAGATAATCGACCCGGAAACCGGCGAGACGCTCGAATGGGGCGGCAAAGGCGAGCTGGTCTTCACCACTATCAGCAAGGAAGCTTTCCCGCTGATCCGCTACCGCACCCGGGATGTAACCAGCCTGCACCCAGAGCCCTGCCCCTGCGGCAGGACCCACGTGCGGATGAAGAGGGTCTCGGGCCGCACGGACGACATGCTGATCATCCGCGGGGTGAACGTATTCCCCTCGCAGATCGAGAGCGTGCTGGTGGGGATCGAGGAAGCCGAGCCCCATTACCTGCTGGTCCTGAGCCGGGAAGGCGCGCTCGACGTCCTGGAAGTCCAGGTCGAGGTGAGCGAGCGCTTCTTCAGCGATGAGATCAAGAAGCTGGAGGTCTTGAAACTTAAAATCAAGAGCGAGCTGGAATCTGTGCTCGGCATCTCGACCAGGATAAAGCTGGTGGAGCCCAGGACCATCGCCCGCAGCGAGGGCAAGGCGAAAAGGGTCATCGACCAGCGTCCGAAATAAAAGGAGTAACGGTAATTTGCGGATCGTAGACTTCCACACGCACGTTTTCCCGGACAAGGTGGCGGCCGGGGCGATCCCGAAAATGGAGCAGACTTCGGGATATAAGGCTTTCACCGACGGGACAGTCGGGGGGCTGGTCGCCTCGATGGAAGCCGCCGGCATCGACAAGTCGGTGGCACTGCCGGTGGCCACCAACCCCGAGAAAGTAAGCTCGGTCAACCGTTTCGGCGCCTCGATCGCAGAGCCCCGGCTGTGCATGTTCGGCGCCCTGCACCCGAAAGCCTCCTCCTGGCACGAACACCTGGAGGAGGTCCTCGGCTACGGCATGGCCGGGATCAAGCTGCACCCTGACTACCAGGACTTTTACCCGGATGACCCGGACTTGCTGCCGTTTTTCGCCGCCTGCCGGGACAGCGGCCTGCTGGTATTTTTCCATGCCGGTGGAGACCTGTCTTTCGAGCCGCCGAACCGGGGCGGGCCGGCAAGGATCGCCTCCCTGCTCGAAGCCCTGCCCGGCATCAAGATTTTCGCCGCACACATGGGCGGTTTCCGGATGTGGGACGAAGTGGAGGAACACCTGCTGGGCAAGCCGGTCTTTATGGACACCTCGTTCGCCATAGGCTACCTGAGCGATGACCGCCTGCGCGGGATGATCCGCCGCCACGGGACCGAATATGTCCTTTTCGGCACGGACAGCCCCTGGATGGGCCAGTCCGAGGAGGTGAAAAACGTGCTCGGCCTGGGTCTGGGCTCAGCGGCCGAGGAACGGATCTTTTTCGCCAACGCGCTGCGGCTGATACCCGAGCTGGCCGCCTGATTGCATGCCGGCCATAACCTTCCAACCGAAAGGCAATACCATGCGAGTAAAACAGATCAGCATCTTCCTGGAGAACCGCGCCGGCCGCCTGGACCAGGTGTGCGAGCTCCTCGGCCGCCGGAAGATCAACATCCGCGCCCTCTCGCTGGCGGACACCAGTGATTTCGGCATCCTGCGCCTGATCGTGAACAAGCCCGATGAAGCTTACGAGGCCCTGCACAAGGCCAATTTCACCACCCGCTTTACCGAGGTGGTGGCGGTGGAAATTCCCGACAAGCCGGGCGGACTGGCCTCGGTGCTCAAGATCTTCAGGGAGGCCAACCTCAATGTCGAATACCTCTACGCTTTCGTGGAAAAACGCAAGGAAGGCGCCGTGGTGATCTTCCGCCTCGAGGAGATCGACCGCGCCATCGGAATTCTCCAGCAGAAAGGCATTAACCTTCTAACCGGAGAGGAGGTGTACAAACTCTAACAATAACTACCGAGAGTCGCTACCTTGAACGGTCTGGCAGACAGACCGTACCAAGGGCATCTTTTCACCATGCTGAAGGAGCCAAAGGTGAGATTGATTTTCAGATTAACCATGGTCGGGGTGTTGCTCTGCCTTGCGGTCCCCAGTGTCTACGGCTGGTCCCTGAAGGATGAGAGCGGAGAATTACTCAAAGTCAACGGCTACATGCAGCACCGTGGCAGGTTTTACGACCTCGATTTCATCCGCGGGGGCAACCAGGACCAGAGAGGCCACCTCAACCGCCACAATTACTATTCCGATCTTTCCCTTTCTTTCGGTATCACGCCCAACGAGTACGTAACCGCCTTTTTCGAGTTCAACAAGCTGATCTTTCTGGGACAGGAATTCCGCTACAACACCATCCAGACCGGTGAAGAAGTGATGCCGGAGGAGCTGCAGCTTCCGGACGGCAGCAAGATCCCCGTGCGGCTCAACACCGATGAGGCCTGGGAGCTCCACATGCGCCAGGCCTGGATGGACGTGAAGATCCCCAAGATGAAACTGAAGCTCAAGTTCGGCCGCCAGCCATTCATCCTAGGCAACGGTATCTACACCAATACCAACATCGCCTCTGTCTTCGGCTACCAGTTCTACACCGACCTGGGAGAAGGCCAGCCCTCGTTCCGCTTCGGCTCCATGAAATATTACGAGGGCCTGCGGGAGAATTATAATTACACTTTCAGCGAGAACGATGCCGATGATATCGACCTCTTCTTCGGCGACCTCTCCATCCCGTTCAACAAGTCCAAGCTCGGCGCTTTTGTCACCTATTTCCGCGACAACAGCCAGGACCTCAACCTGCTCTCGCATATCAACCTGGGCCTGACCCTGGACCTGAACCATTCATCCGGCTGGTCGCTGAAAAGCGAGTTCGACTACCAGACCGGCTCGAAGGATTATCCCAACGCCACGGACCTGGACTGGACCGGCTATACTTTTATGGCCCGCGTGGGGATCCCTCCGCTGGCAGAGAAGAAAGTACGCCTTTC
>JAFGTO010000291.1 GCA_016934095.1 Candidatus Glassiibacteriota bacterium | reverse complement strand
GCCCTGGGGCTGGCCCCGTACTCGATCAGCACTTTCAAGTCCTCCATGCCGAATTCAACGGGCTCGCGGGTGGCCATCACCAGCGAGACGATATAGTCCTTGATCTTTTCATCCATGTAGATCTCGTGGATCACCCGTCGGCAGCGCAGGACATCCTCCGGAGAGAGCAGCCTGTCGACCCGCGGCACCTCCCCGGTGGACATGCGGTCCAGGATCTGGCGCTCTTCATCGGCCTTGGGATAGGTCACCTTGAGCTTGAACATGAACCGGTCGACCTGGGCCTCCGGCAGGGGATAGGTTCCCTCCTGCTCGATGGGGTTCTCCGTGGCCAGCACCAGGAACGGCCGGGGCAGGTCGTAGGTTTCGGTGCCGATGGTCACCTGGCGCTCCTGCATGGCCTCGAGCAGGGCACTCTGTACCTTGGCCGGCGCCCGGTTGATCTCATCCGCCAGGATGATGTTGGAAAAGACAGGCCCCTTGCGGGGGTTGAATTCCCCGGTCTTCTGGTTGTAGACCATGGTACCGATCAAGTCGGCCGGCAACAGGTCGGGGGTAAACTGGATGCGCCGGAACTGAGCATCGATGACCCTGCTCAGGGTGCGCACACTGAGGGTCTTGGCCAGTCCGGGCACGCCCTCGATCAGCACGTGGCCGTCGCAGAGCACGCCCAGCAGCAGACGCTCCACCATGTAGCGCTGGCCCACTATCACCCGGCCCACCTCCTGGATGATCCGCTCGACAAATTCACTCTCTGCTTTAACCTGTTCGCTCAAGTGCCTGAGTTGATCGTTCATGTATCGCTCCGTTATGATTGATTACTGCATCCCCGGGATGTTTCAGGCGGCACGCAGAAGGCCCTCCGTGGCAACACTGCCCGGCAGGACCGCGCGGCCGGTAGATCTTATCCAAGCCTAAAGGGGCGTTGAAAAAAACACCTCAACGCCCTGTGGTAAAATTTGTTGCTTCATGGGCTGTCAAGGGCAAGGCAAGCCGTTTCCACCGTAAGTTTAAAAAATCGAATATCTTATGCGATCAATGATCTCTTGACGAATGTCGTTGTCCCAAAAGTTGAAACGGCCTTTGACAGCCATGTTACCTGGAACTTTGTTTTTTCAACAAGCTTCTAAAAGCAATCGTCATACCAGCCGGCGGCCACGGCACATCCGGATTATAATTACTTGATAAATATTGAGTTGCAGCTTTGACCAGCAGGGTTATCCCCCGGTCCGCCGGTCTATTTAGAGCATCCATACCTCAAATGGGGCAGAACCCTCGAGTGCGTGCGCCCTGCCCGGCGCAACAATAAAAAAACTGAGACGATTTTCATCTCAGTCCGTTTCGCCTTACGGTCAATTAAGTTAACTCTGGAGTCTCGCTCGACGGATAAGTGTTACAGCAGGGCCGTCGGCCTGGAGTTTCCCTCTCTCCGGCTTTCTGCCGGAACCAGCCTCCGGGAATACCCGGAAGAGGCCGCTCCCGCCCCGAACCCGGGCTTTGCTTCAGTCTTAACCGAAGCCGGTTCAGGCCCGCACGCCGGCTAGCTTGCCGGAGGCTCGTAGGTCTGGAGCTTCTCGATGGTATTCTGAAAATTGCTCCAGAGCAGGTCTTCCCCGGACTGCTCTTTCCGCTTTTCGGCCATTTCGCGCAAAGCGGGCAGATACTTGCGGAAGTTCCGGAAATTGTCTGGGTTGATTATCTCCTGGATGCCCATGGCCACGAATGAACAGATCTCTAGATCATCGCTTTCCTGCTCCAGCATCTTGGCGAAAGTTTCCTCGACACGTCCTGCAGCCGGTGTTTCGGCGAAAGCGGCCAGGGTGATCGGCAGGCTCAGGCGCAGGTCGCGGTTGGTGGTTTTATCCTCGAGCAGGCCGATCAGCAGGGATACGCTGCTGGTGTCCCTGATCTCTCCCAGCACGGTGATAACTGTCTCGCGCAGCAGGTAATCATCGGCGCTGAGCAGCAGCTCGTTCAGCGGCCCGACTGTCGATTTGTCCTTGATATACCCCAGGGCGCTGACTACACCGATCTGCACGTTGGAGTCCGGGTCGTTGAGGTGTGCCACCAGGAGCCGGGCGTTCCGGATGTTGTAGAAGGAGCGCGTAACCGAGTCCCGCTCGACCGGGGTACCGTTCCGGAGGATCTCGATCCCTGCGGCGACAACCTGTTCCTCGGGAACGGCCTCCTCCTGCCGCTTGTCTTTACTCGAACAGCAGGTAAAAAACAACAGACCGGCCAGGCCGGCCAGGCAGAACTTCCGGGACACCAGGTTGAGCAAAAATAAGCCATGAGACATGACAACCCCTCCGATTAAAACGGTTCAACAAGTTGCCGTCCGGTACTCCGGCCCTGAAACAGCCTGTCCAGGGGCGGCCACCTTATTTAAAAATCGGATGATTGAACCATCCGAAGTCAAAAAGCTCGCTCACCGCAGCCAGGGCCAGGACCGCCACGTAGGCGAAAAAAACCGCCAGGGCAGCCACTCTGCCCCGGTGCGACAAACCGCTGTTCGAGAGATCTTCGTTCACTTTTTTCCCCGGGGCCTGCGCCAGACAACCTTGCCACCCACCACGGTGGCCTGGGCCCTTCCTTTTACCGCCCGGCCGTGAAACGGGGTGTTGCGGCTTTTCGAGTAGAACGCGGCTTTATCTATCTTCCAGCTCTTGCTGATGTCGAGCACGGAGATGTCGGCCGTATCACCCCGACCCAGCGAGCCTCCCGGCACTCCGAGGACAGCCGCCGGGGCCGTACTCATCCTGACTATCAGGGTCGGCAGGTCCAGGGTCCCGCTTTCAACCAGCTCGGTATAGGCGACCGGGAAAGCGGTTTCCAGGCCGATTACGCCGTTCGGTGCATCGGCGAAAGCAGTCTCCTTCTCATCATAATGGTGCGGCGCGTGGTCGCTGGCGATGCAGTCGACCGTACCCTCGGCCAGGGCCTTTTTCAGCGCCGCGTTATCTGCTGCCGTGCGCAGCGGCGGGGCCATCTTGGCGTTGGTGTTGTAGCCCTCCACCTCCTGCTCGGTCAGGCTGAAATGGTGGGGCGTGGCCTCCGCGGTCACCCTTACTCCCTCGGCCTTGAAGCTCTTGACCATCTCCACCGAGCGCCGGGACGAGATATGGGCGATGTGCAGTCTGGCACCGGTCAGGCGGGCCAGGGAGCAGTCTCGGTAAACCACGATCTCCTCGCTTTCCACCGGTATCCCGGGAAGTCCCAGGCGGGTGGCGACCAGGCCGGCGTTCATCACCCCTGAGCCGACCAGGGCCGGGTCCTCGCAGTGGTCGATAACAGCCACGTCGAAAGTCTTTGAATAGCTCAGGGCCTTGCGCATCAGCTCGGCATCGGCAACACAGTGTCCGTCGTCGGTAAAAGCCACCGCACCGGCTTCGAGCATCTCGCCCATCTTGGCCAGGTTTTCGCCGGCGATGTTCTTGGTGATGGCCCCTACCGGATAGACCCGGGCATATCCTGCGCGGATCGCCTCGCGGATCAGGTAGCCCACGGTGGCCTGGTTGTCGGTAACCGGGTCGGTGTTCGGCATGGCGGCAACCGCGGTAAAACCGCCGGCCACCGCGGCCAGACAGCCGGTCTCGACCGTTTCGGTGTCCTCGCGGCCCGGCTCGCGCAAGTGTACGTGCATGTCGATCAGCCCCGGGGCGACCACCAG
>JAFGTO010000290.1 GCA_016934095.1 Candidatus Glassiibacteriota bacterium | reverse complement strand
GCGTAGGCGCCCTGAAGCCCCTGAAAGAGAGAGCTCGAAATCCAAGGGCTGCTATGGAGTCAGGGCCGTGCCTGGGCCGGCTGTCCTTTAAGGGCTCAGATATCCAGGTTAGTAACGTAGCGGGCGTTTTTTTCTATGAATTGACGGCGGGGCTCCACCTCGTCGCCCATCAGCTCGTAGAATAGCCTGTCTGCTTCCAGGGCCTCATCCATGGTAACCTGCAGGATGGTGCGGGTCGACGGGTCCATGGTGGTCTTCCACAGTTGTTCGGGGTTCATCTCGCCCAGGCCCTTGTAGCGCTGGACATTGACATTCTTGTTGCCCAGGCGCTTGACATAACCATTGCGCTCCCGCTCGCTAAAAGCGTAGAACTCCTCTTTGCCTTTGCTGATCCTGAACAGGGGCGGCTGGGCGATATAGATCATGCCCTGGTTGATCAGCTCTTTCATGTAGCGGAAGAAAAAGGTCAGCAGCAGGATGCGGATATGCGCCCCGTCAACATCCGCATCTGTCATGATGATGATCTTATGGTAGCGGGCGTTCCCGATACTGAAATCCTCCTCGCCGAACCCTGTGCCGATGGCGGTGATCATCGTGCGGATCTCCTCGTTGGAGAGTATCTTGTTCAGCCGGGCTTTCTCCACGTTGAGGATCTTGCCGCGCAGGGGCAGGATGGCCTGGTTGCGCCTGTCCCTGCCCATCTTGGCCGAGCCGCCTGCCGAGTCGCCCTCGACCAGGTAGATCTCGCAGGCGGCCGGGTCGGTGATCGAGCAGTCGGCCAGTTTCCCGGGCAGGCCGCTGCCTTCCATTGCGTTCTTACGCCGGGTAAGGTCGCGGGCTTTGCGTGCCGCCTCACGGGCCGATGCCGCGCTGACCGCCTTCTCGATTATCCTCCGGGCCACCGGCGGGTTCTCCTCGAGGAAAATCGAGAGCTGCTCGTTGACCGCGGCCTCCACCACGCCCTTTATATCGCTGTTCCCCAGCTTGGTCTTGGTCTGCCCCTCGAACTGCGGGTCCAGCATCTTGATACTGATTACCGCGGTCAGCCCCTCGCGCACATCCTCCCCGGACAGGGTAAAGTCCGCTTTCTTGAGCAGGTTGTTTTTACGGGCGTAGTCGTTGAGCGTACGAGTCAGCGCCGCCTTGAAACCCGACAGGTGGGTGCCGCCTTCATGCGTGTTGATATTGTTAACGTAGGTGTGGATGTTTTCCATGAAGTTTTCCGAGTACTGGATGGCGATCTCGATCACAGTCGAGTTGATCTCCTTGGCCAGTGCGATCGGCTTGTGCAGGGGCTTCCTGTTATCGCTCAGGTACTCGACAAAACTCTTGATCCCGCCCGAATACTGGTAGACCTCCTTGCGCTGCTGCTCCCGGCTGTCCATGAAGGTCAGCTTGATCCCCGCGTTGAGGAAGGCCAGCTCCCGGAAACGGTTCGCCATACCGTCGAAATCGAAATCCAGGGTGTCGAAAACTTCCGGGTCCGGCCGGAAAGTGATCCTGGTGCCGCTTCTCTTCGCGCTCCCGACCTCTTTGAGGTCCGTGGCCTTGATCCCTCTTTCGTAGCGCTGGTGGTAGATTTTTCCTCCGCGGAAAACCTCCACCTCCAGGTACTCGCTCAAGGCGTTGACCACCGAGACGCCGACTCCGTGAAGTCCACCTGAGACTTTGTACGAGCTGCGGTCGAACTTGCCGCCTGCATGCAGCATGGTCATGGCCACTTCCACACCCGGGATCTTCTCGGTGGGGTGGATATCCACCGGAATGCCCCTGCCGTCATCGGTAACACAGATAATATTTTCCGGCTTGATCTCGATCAGGATCTTGCCGCAGAAACCGGCCAGTGCCTCATCGATCGAGTTGTCCACCACTTCGTAGACCAGGTGGTGCAGCCCCCGCTGGCCGGTCGAGCCGATATACATACCCGGGCGCTTGCGTACAGCCTCGAGTCCTTTCAGCACCTGGATGTTTATTGCCTCATAGTTGCCGTTAAGGCTTTTATCATTCTTCGCCATGGATAAAGTCCCTCACCTTGATAACCATGTCCCCCACCAGCGGAGCCCCCATGCACTGGTTCAGCCGGCGGATGATCTTTTTTTTGTTCAACAGTAATTCCTGTTTCCAGGCCGGCTCGGCGACCTCCACTATCAGCCGCCCGTCCCGCAGGCTTACCGCCCGGGAAAATTTAGAGATACAGCCCTTAACCACAGTGGGCCAGGCCGCCACGGTGGCCACTGCCTCCGGGCGATAGGGTGTTTCTTCTTCCAGCTCTTCCAGCACACCTTCGATAAGCTCGCCGATCCTGCTGGGCTTATTCCTGTTATAGGCAGCCATTTTGCCGTAACCACTCTCCGGCGTACTTAATCACCCGTAACCACGCCGTTGCTGATAGATTTTACCGGCAGGTGAGACAGGGAGCCTAAGATCGCTTCCCTGCGCGGGGCGGTAATAAAACTCTGGTGCCTGTCCACCAGCTCCTGCAGCAGTCTTTCCGAGCGCCGGCAGTCGAGCTCTGCAAAAATGTCATCCAGCAGCAGCACCGCGTTGACCGACCAGCGCTCCTGCAACAGGCCCGCCTCGGCTATTTTCAGGCAGATCACCGCGGTGCGTTGCTGGCCCTGAGAGCCGAAGCTGCGCATCGGCCTGCCGTCGATCCCGAATACCAGGTCATCTGTCTGTGGCCCGGTCAGGCTGGTGCCCCTGGACCTTTCCAGCGGCCGGTTCTTCTCCAGGCTGCCCGCCAGCAACTCCCTCAACCCGGGATAATCCGGGAAACCTTCCCGCCACTGTTCCCAGGGCCCCAAAAGCCGGTTGTAATATTTTATCTCGCTCTTTTCAGCCGTGCTTAACCTGGCGTACAACTCCCGGTAAAAAGGCGCCAGCAGCCTCAGGTATTCGATCCGCTCGAGGATCAGGCGGGACCCCTCCTCGGCCATCTGCTCCTCCCAGGGCCGGATCAGCTCCGTCCTCAGCGAGCGGCTCCTCAGCAAGTAGTTCCTGGAGGCTAGGGCCTTGCGGTAGCGCTTGAGCCTCTCCAGGTACACCGGAGAAATGATCGAAAGGGCGATGTCGAGATATTTTCTGCGGGCCGCCGGTCCCTGCTGGACTATCAGCACATCTTCCGGCGACAGCAACACGCTCTTGAACTTCCCGAAAACTTTACTTAAAACCCTTACCTGGCTTCCGCCGCAGGTAACTTTCTTCCTCCTGCCGTTAAAAGCTACCGCCAGCCTCTCGGAGCTGCCTTCCTCTTTTATCCATAGTGCGGACAGCCTGAAAAAGTCCTCCCCGAAGCTTATGCATTCCCTGTCCGCCGCCTGCCGTAACGACCTGAAAATGGTCAGGAAATGGATTGCTTCCAGCAGGTTTGTCTTTCCCTGTCCGTTATCGCCGATGATAATATTGCCCCGGTCGGCGAACTTTATTTCTGCCTCTGAAAAGGTCCTGAAATTATTGAGGTTTAATTCCCTGATAATCAAAGTCTTTTTTCAGGCAAATACCCTGATGTTACGTTAATTAAAAATAATAGCTGACGATTTTCAAGTCAATTAAATTCAATGCCCCTTATTGCTATATAATTAAATATATATATTGAATATAATACCCCCTGATTTTGTGAAAAAGCTCTTAAAACTCTACTCCTACCTGCCCTCTATAATCGTTTCTAAACATTAATGCTTTCGTTTAATAAGGCTGTCAAGGGCCGTTTCCAGGGGATGGAAACGGCTTGTCTTGCCCTTGACAGCCCAAGATGTAATATATCTCACTTCGGGGCGTTGAAAAAAGCATCAACGCCCCTCTATTACCTGTCCGTTACCTTGAGAGGCATGATCACGCCCAGGTACCTTTCGTTCTCACTCTCTTCCGCAGGTACTACCAGGATCCCCGATTCGGCGGATTCCATACAGATTTTTACCTGCTCGCTCTCTACGTATTTCAGCATTTCCAGCAGGTAGTTTCCGTTGAAAAAGATCTCCAGCTCCTCATCCTGGTACTCCGCCTCCAGCAGGTCTTCGCCCTCGCCTACTTCTTCGGTGCTCACCGATACTTTCAGTTGTTTTTCCTTGAAAAGCAACCTGATCCTGTGGGTAACAGTATTAGCCAGGGTCAGCATTCTGCGCAGGGCATCGCTCAGTTTTTGGCTGTCCAGGATGGCGATCTTGTTGTTATAAAACGGTATTACCTGTTCGTAGTTCGGATAGGTACCTTCTATCAGCCGGGAAAAGATTACTACATCGTTCTCCCTGATCCCTATATGGTTGCGGTCTATCACCACTTCCAGCTCACCATCCTCGCTGCAGAGCCTGTCGACCTGTTCCAGGGCCTTGGGCGGTATCACTACGTTCATGGACTCGCTCACACCCAGAGATTCTTTTACTGTCATTTTTGCCAGACGGTGTCCGTTGGTGCTGATCATCGAAAGCTCTTCCTTGCCGATTTCCCATAGCACTCCTTTGAGTATCTGCCTGTCTTCATCCCTGCCTGCGGAATAGCTGCTGTGCAGCACCAGTTTCCTCATTACTTCGTTGGATACCTTGAAAGCACCTTCAAAAGTTTTTTCAGGGAAGGTCGGGAAATCAGATTTAGGCAGTCCGGGAAGCACTATACTGCTCTTTTCACAGTCTATTTTAACCCGTTCTCCGGTTTGCTCTATGGTTATCGGGCTGTTGGGCAGCACCCGCACGATCTCCCCGAATTTCTTAGCCGGTATGGTAATCGCTCCGGGTTTTTCTATAGTAGCTTTCATACGATAACTAAGGGAGATATCCAGGTCCGTGCCCGCCATCTTGAGGAATCCGTCCGGACCGTCCTGCGCCTCGATCAGGATATTATAGAGGACCGGCATAGTGCTTTTCGCCGGTACTATGCCTCCTATCGCTGTAACCACGTGGAGCAGGGGTTCCTTGGCTACGGTAATTTTCATTCGTCTGCCTCCTTGGGCTTTATCTCACAATTTTAAGAGTCCGTCTTTTTTGCTAGATAAATAATAAAATATTTTAATTTAATAGAACAGTACCTAGTTATAGGCCATGTGGATATGTGGATAAGAGCCTATCAGTTTGAAACAAGCTGAATTATCAG
>JAFGTO010000289.1 GCA_016934095.1 Candidatus Glassiibacteriota bacterium | reverse complement strand
CCGGCTGAGGTCTCCGGGCCTTTAATCCTTCACTCGAAAGCCGCGCCCGGCCTGCAGGCCGGGGCGCAGGTTGGCTCGAGCTCTCCACGGGGAAACCACTATCGAGAATTTTATCAGTCAGCTTACCACTGTCCTGCCCCCCTGGCTGCTTTATCTGCTGCTGGCCGTAGCCGCGGCGGTCGAAAACCTTTTCCCGCCGTTTCCCGGCGATACCACCATCGTTTTCGGGGCCTACCTGGCCGGACTCGGCGCCCTGAGGGTCCTGCCGGTCTACCTCTGGACCGTAGCCGGGAACCTGGCCAGCAACCTGCTGATCTACTACCTGGGACTTTCCCAGGGCAGGGACTTTATCAGGAAGCATCCGCGAATGTTCCACCAGGAGCTGATCCCGCGGATGACCTTGCTTTACCGGCGCTGGGGAGTGGGTGTCATTTTTATCAGCCGTTTCCTGGTAGGCATGCGGACTATCGTGCCGCTTTTCGCCGGGGTGAGCCGTTTCCGCCTCAGGCGCTTCCTCCTTCCCATCGTTGTCTCGATCCTGATCCAGCATGCGCTGCTGGTTTACCTGGGCCATGCAGTGGGCCGGAACTGGAACGAGATCAAACAGTTCCTCGGAGAGGTAAACCTGGGTCTGGGATTCGTCGCCCTGGCCCTGCTGGTCGTGGTTATATTCTGGTTCCGCGCATTCGGCCGCAGGCGGAGAAAGAAACTGGAAAAGACCGGGCAAAACCAAGGAGACTTTCTGCCATGAGCGATAAATTCAGGGTCCGCTTCGCACCTTCGCCCACCGGCATGCTGCATATCGGCAACGCGCGCACGGCTGTCCTCAACTGGCTGCTGGCACGCCGCTACGGCGGTACTTTCATCCTGAGGATCGAGGATACCGATACCGAGCGCTCCAGCGCAGGGAGCGAGGTATCGATCCTCGAGGACCTGCGCTGGCTGGGCCTGGAATGGGATGAGGGTCCGGACCTGGGGGGAAAACATGGCCCTTACCGCCAGAGCGAGCGCGGCGAGCTGTACCGGGCCCAAGCCGGGAACCTGGTGGAGCGCGGCCTGGCTTATTACTGCCGCCTGAGCGATGAGCGGCTGGAAGCTTTCCGCGCCGAGTCCCTCGCCGCCGGCCGCTCGCCGGTCTACCGCGGCCAGTTCAGCGGGCCGAACGAGAAAGATGCCGGCCCGCAGCCGCCCGCGGTGCGCTTCAAGGTCCCTGAGGGTGAAAGCGCCTGGCGCGACCTGGTCAAGGGCGAGGTCTCTGTCTCCCACGAGACGATCGGCGATTTTATCCTGCTGCGCGCCGATGGCCGGCCCACCTATAATTTCGCCGCGGCAGTCGATGACCGGGCCATGGAAATCACCCACGTGGTGCGCGGGGATGATCACCTCTCCAACACCCCGCGCCAGATCCTGCTCCATGCCGCCCTGGGGGGGCCGGGGCCCTTATTCGCCCATATACCGCTGATCCTCGGCCCCGACCATCAGCGCCTCAGCAAGCGCCACGGCGCCACCAGTGTCCGCGAGTTCCGCCTGGCGGGCTATCTGCCTGAGGCCCTGATCAACTACCTGAGCCTGCTGAGCTGGTCATCGCCCAGCGGGGATGAGTTCCTCGAAAAGGAGCGCCTGCTGGCCGAGATCGATTTCGAGCGCCTGGGCAAGAGCGCGGCGGTGTTCGACCAGACCAAGCTGCGCTGGCTCAACGGACGCCATATCCGCAGCCTGGACCCGGACCGACTGGCCGGCCTGCTGAGGGTTTTCGCAGCAGAGCGCGCGGGCAGTTTCGACAAACAGCGCTGGGAGCTGGTCTGCCTGGCCTGCCGCGAGAAAATCGAGCTTCTCTCCGAGATCGATAGTTACCTGGATGTTTTCAGCGGCAGGCCCCCGGAAATCGAAGACCCGGAGGCCCGCTCCCTGCTCGCCGCAGATGAGGCCCGCAGGGTGCTCTCCCTGATGGCCAGCATCCTGAGAGAGGCCGGAAAAGATGACACCGAGGCCATGAAAGCCCTGTTCAAAACGGTGGGGCAGGAAACCGGGGTCAAGGGCAAGCTTCTCTACATGCCGGTACGCATCGCACTCACCGGCAGCATGCACGGCCCGGACCTGCCCATGATCATGGCCGTACTGGGTGCACGGCGCTGCGCCGAGCTGCTGGAAGCCGCAGTCGCTGGCTGACACGCTTGAAACACCGCGTTATCCCTGTCCGTTCCTTAGTATAGATATAAAGGTGTTCCTCTCCGGGGCAGGGCGGAAACTCCTTGAGGACGGTTCTCCGCCCTGCCCCGGGCCCCCTCCCACCTTCCCAAATTTCTTGTACTGTCTTTCAAAGTGAGCAGTCCGGTAAAGTGTGTCAATAATCCCGGTAAATTTAGGAATATCGGGGGAATGAGCCAAAATATCGTCTTTCTGGATTTGCAATTTCACCCATAACGTAAAGTAATAATTAGCATTTAGCCGCTTGGCGCACACATCGCAGCCTTGTTCTCGCCGATGTCTTACCTGGTAAAGGTTTTTGAAAAAGAGAAAGGGGGTCCGGGGGAAAGGGAAAAAACTTTTATAAAAGTTTTTTCCCTTTCCCCCGCCACAGATTCATTTAAAAAGGCAAAAGCCCGGCACGGCTCAAGGGTCATCGCCGGGAAGAAGCGGAATAATTGGCGTATTAGGCATTTAATTCTTATCTTTCTGGACAGGCCTGCGGTTGCCTGCCTGCCGCCGGTAGGCGGACAGGCGCAGACGACTCCCCAGAAACGAAAAACGAGCTTGAGACAGTTTTCCGGAGGTTAAAGTGAATTTTCACCATCTTGACCGGCGGCTGACCGGACTCCCGCTGCTGTCAGCGCTTGCCTTGAGCCTGGCTGTCTGCTCCTGCACCCTGGAGCCGCCGCCCAAGAAAGTACCGGTCAGCCTGATCACCGTGGCCGGCGAGAGTATCGAGGTCCAGCTGCGCTCGAATGACGGTCTGGTCACCAGCCTTACCCACAGCGAGACCGGCACGGACCTGCTCGGCGGGCAGGCGGATTCCCTGGGCAGCCCGGTCTTCGGTATCGAGGTCTATGACGAGCTGGAAAGTACATCCTACAGCGACCTGCGCGACTCCTCTTTCATCACTGATTTCTCCGGCAGCGAAAGCGGGGTGAGTTTCACCAAGCAATTCATCGGTGCTCCTTTCTCCCTGGAGCAGAGGATTACCAGGAGCGATTACGGGATCCAGCTCAGGTGCCGGTCCTGGTGCGAGGACATCGAAACGCCTTTGCGCTCGGTGCGTTTCACTTACCTGATCCCGGCCCCGAAAGGCTACTTCTTCTGGGTCCCGGGGATGGAGATCCCCCTCAGGCTCGACGGCGAGAACGCTGTCCATTACCGCTACGGCTGCGGCGAGCTGAGCGACAAGGCCACCGGCATCCCTCTGGCTGTCCTCTGGAAGACCGGGGGAGCAGGCCTGAGCATCGGGGTCCCGCTCGAGATCAAGACCGTGCGGGTCAGTTTCAGTATCGACCCCTCGGTCCACAGCAGCCCGCCTGCGGGATCTTTCCCCACCAGCGAGGATTTCAGTTACCTGCGGGTCACTTTCGACCTGGTCGGTATCGGGCCCGGCCGGCCACTGGAAACCGGTCTCTGGATTTACGGCCACCAGGATGACTGGCGGCCGGCCGTGAAAATTTTCGCCGAGACCTACCGGGAATTCTTTGAAGGAGCTCCGCGAGCCCAGGAGCTGGCAGGGATTCCCGGCACTGCCGAGCCGGGGGGAGCGGACCCCGCCGCTGTCCGCCGCCTGCTGCAGCTCGATGCCGGCCTGGCCAGGATCGACTGGAACTACCAGCGCCCTGGCCAGTGGATACCGCCCCAGGCGGTCCGCTTCAATGATTTCACCTGGGCCTGCCAGGCGGATCCGCAGAAGTACTCCAATATCTCGGTGCAGCAGATCCGCTTCCTGGTCGATGCCCTGCGTATCGCCAAGCTGCAGCCGGTCCTCTATGCTGCCTATAACCAGCGGTGCGACCCGGAGTTGGCTCTCAGCCGGTTCAGCGCCGATATCGCCCGGGACGAGTTGGGAAACCCGCTCGCCACCCCGGGCGGGCACCTGCTGATGCACGCCGCGCCGGCCAGCCCTTTCGGCAGGCAGATCCTTGAACAGCAGCAAGCCATGACCGGGCTTTTCCCCGAAGCAGCCGGCTTTTTCTTCGACGACCTGGCAGTGGCCGGGGTGGATTTCGCCCACGACGACAGCCTGACCGTGATCCACAACCGCCCGGCCTGCAACCTGGGAGATACTTTCAACCGGCTGGGCCCGCTCCTCACCCGGATGGTGCACGATGCCGGCAAGCTGGTCGTGGCCGGGGTTCCCCAGACAATCTCCGCCTGCGCCGGGATCGATGTCCTCTGCCTCGAAAAACCGGAGAACATCGGCACCGTGGCCCTGATGGGCCTTAACCGGCCCACGCTGGCCATCCCCCCGGCGGGCAGCCCATCCGGCGCCAGGGAGATAGAGTGCCAGCTCCAGAAACAGCTTGTCTGGGGGATATTGCCCTCGACCGGCCAACTGGAAACCAGCCCCGAAATCTCCAGGGCTTACCGCCAGCTCTACCTGAGTATCAAGGGCCGCCGGTGGGTGCTCGAACCTCATGCGCTCACCCTGCCGGAGGGTGTACAGGGCCAGCTTTTCCAGGTACCCTCGGTCGAGCGGCCCGGAAGGACCGATTACCTCGCTACCGTGGTGCGACCCGGAGTGCTGCTGGCCGATGAAAGCCTGCGCCGCGGCGTGGTTGTCCGCGTGCGGATCCCGGATGCAGAATACCTGGTGCGGGCTTTCTGGACCCCTGCAGCCGTTCCCTCCTGGCCGCTGCCGGTCAAAACGGTTTTCGCACAGGGGGAGCTCTCGGTCGAGCTGCCGCCTTTCGGCCCGGCAGGAGTGCTGAGACTCAGCCGCCGCTGACGAACCTGACGTTCGACATACAGCGCGAGCTTGGTTGAGAGGTAGCCCTTGTGTTCCTCTTCCGCGGGCGGGCTGCGAGGCAGCCCAGGCACGGCGAACCTGACGTTTGGCGCACAACGCGCGAACCTGACGTTCGACGCTCAGCGCGAGCCTGGTTGAGAGCTAGTCCCTGTTCGCCTCGTCCGCGGGCGGGCTCTGAGAAAACCCGCGGGCACGGCCCTCTCTCCACTCGCGCGTATTCACTTGCGAGCCCTGCCCTGATGCCCCTACAGGCGGGGTGGCGGGGCCTCTGTGCCCGTGTGCCTGGTGCCTATCTGCCTCTACCCTTGCATATAACGATCAACCACGAACAACCCCCGAGGAGGGAAGATGGACCTGGTTATCCGTGTGGTGGAAGTCAAGGGGAAGTGCCCGGTATATCAGGCCGGCGACACTTTTTTCCTGCGGGACGGGTACCGCCTGGAATCCGACAAGCCGCTCTGTATGCACTCCCTGGCTTCACTGCTGCCGCACTACAACGCCCTGCGCATCTCCCCGCCTTCCAAGTGGGGCCTGGCCGGCAGGAACAACCCTCAGAAAGCCTACGTGCAGTGCCTGGATCCCATGGAGCATACCGGCGGCGGCACGGCGGTTTTCGAGATTAGCTGTAAAGGAGCGTGATCAGGATGGACCTCAAGCTGAAAGCAGATTTCCTCGGGCTCTGGGAGAAATATTTCGACGGTGCGGAGTACCCGGTCGCTTTCTGGTATTCCGACAGTGAAAACGGCGCCGACCTGGTCGAGCCCCCTGCCGGGCACAGGTGCGTTGTCTGCGACCTGGCCAGGGTCCGCAAAGGACAGTCCCTGTGTTTCAACGCCGCAGCGCTGGGCTGCCCCGGAGGCAAGAGGTACCTCGGCTTCACCGGCGCACTGATGCCCGATTTCGAGTACTTCCTCTCCTGCGGCATCCCCGGGAAACTGGAGGGGGAGCGCTACAAGAAAACACCCGCGCTGGTAAAGGAGGCCATGGAACACATGCCGGAATTGAAAGCCCCGGGGGCTTATATTCATTTCAGGCGCTGGGACAGGCTGGAGGAGACCGACACTCCGGAGGTGGTTGTCTTTTTCGCCCGGGCCGATGTCCTCTCCGGGCTGTTTACCCTGGCTAACTTCGACGAGCCCGGGCCGGATGGCGTTTTTGCCCCGTTCGCCGCCGGCTGCGGTTCGATCGTGTTTTATCCCCGGCTGGAGAGGAGATCCCCCCGCCCGCGGGCCGTGCTCGGCATGTTCGATGTCTCGGCCCGCCCGTGTGTCCCGGCCGATGTCCTTACTTTCGCGGTCCCCCTTGCCAAGTTCGAGCGGATGGTCGGGAACATGCAGGAAAGCTTCCTGATCACGGCTTCCTGGGAGAAAGTGAGACACAGGATCTCCGGCTCCTGAGCAGACAGATCCGGACCAAGTCTGCTTCGTAAAAACTGTCTGGAATGTCCTTATTTCTTTCTGGTTCTGTCTATATCTATTGGTGCAGTCCACCGCACCCTCATTTCTCTTAAAACAGTATAAAAAGTTTTGGAAGGTGGGAGGGGGT
>JAFGTO010000288.1 GCA_016934095.1 Candidatus Glassiibacteriota bacterium | reverse complement strand
TTTTCGTCGCTAAGCGGGGGCAGGCTCACGGGCGGGACCTCGATCCGGAAGGGGACTTCGAGCGGGGGTCGGCCCGCCGCCCGGATGCTTAGCCGGCCCAGGTACTTATCCGGCCCGGCTCCGGGAGGCACAGGGACATCCAGCCAGAAGAAACGGACCTCTCCCCTGGGAAGGGGGCTCAGCTCCACAGGGGTGAGCATGCGTGCCCGGACACCGAACTCCCTGCCCCAACTGCTGCCCAGGCGGTAGGCGGCATAGCGTGCCTGGTAGATACGGGGCACGGTAGCCAGCTCGCCGTTTTTCCCGGCAAGCGGACTGTCGAGCCTGACCTCCACCGAGGAGACATTTTCCAGGGCCTTGACTCCGAAAGCGAAAGGAGCCACTGCCGAGGCCGGCACCTTTTCAGCCATTATTTCCACCCGGTCGGCCGGCCGGGGCGAAGCATAGGGCCAGGCGCCCACCAGACCCTTTCGCTCGAAAAAGAGCAGCCCCGCTTCGGTTTCTGCTGCTGTGGGGGAGGGGTCTGGCTGCGGCTCCACGAACCTGCCGGCGGTATAGAGGTACTTGTCCTCCGGGCTGCGCCCCAGGTGAGTGCTGAAGGAAGCCGCGTAGGAGAGCCAGCCTTCACCCTCGACCAGCGCAGTCTCCCCCAGCCATACCCTGCCGGAAGAGGGTTCGCTGGCCACTTCCACTGCGGCCGATTTTACTCCTTCCGGTATTTTCAGCACCCGGGTATAGCTGATCCAGTCGCTGGTCAGACCGCGCCGGCCGCCGGAGCTGACCCGGTAGAGCAGGGAATCCTCCAGCAGGTTGCCGGATTGACCCCTGAGCTTGAGGCGGGCCTCGAGCAGAGGGCCTGCGGCGGATTCGAATTTGACCGCGAAAGTGAAAGCGAGTGTCCGGCCGCCGGCTGTCGGCACTTGAGGGCTGGTAAGCTTCACCGGGCCTGAGCCGGCATCGATGATGATACACTTCCTGGTCTGTCCCCGGTCCTGGTAGGTCCCCTCGGCCGGTGCCTGAATGCCGGGGATTTCCCAGCCCTGCAGACCGCTGTCGGTGCGGATCTTGAAACTCGGCTCCTCTTTTTTACTCCGGCAGCCGGCCGGGTAGAGGATAAATGCCGTACACAGACCGGCAGCCAGGGTGGTTCGCAAATAATGCTTGAGCATCCCTCCTCCGCGTTGCGCTTAGTGTTAACCGGAATAATGAACAGCGATTTTTTTCAGGGCCGCAGGCGGCTTCCAGGCTGAAAGCCGGTTATCTCCCGAGAGCGGCCTGCAGGGCCAGCACCTGGGAGAGCAGTTGTTGACGCCATCGTTCGGCGGCATAGGGGTCGAATTCGCCGAGCAGCTGGGCGATCACCCGGCCTCCGCTGTCCGCGAAACCGGCCAGGATAGCGTCCAGCTCGCTTTGGGCGGCCAGGGCCGCCTGGCGTGCCTCCCTGCTGCCGCGTTGATTGCACTTTTCTATCAGGCTGCGGGCCAGCTCAACCAGCCGCAGGTCTTCGCTGCCTCGCCGGATGCCTTTCAGCTCGACAGAAGGCCAGTTGTAGTATGGAGGCGGGGCGGGATAAGCGGCGCACCAGTCGCGCCGGCGCCCGTCCAGCTCATCGTAGGGATCGCCCGCAGGTAGCTGGAAAGCCCAGTAATAGGCTCCTTTCACCCCGGTGCGGGGCAGGAACCAGCCGGTAACCGCCCGGTGGAAAGAGGCGTCGTGGCCGACATCCCCGGACCCGCAGGCGGGCAGCCCGAAAAAGGTGGCTACCCCCACATCACGCGTGGCCTCCATTGTCCGGGGTGAGATCGAATAGAACTGGATGCCGATCGCATCCAGGTAGCGGCCCAGCTCGAGGATCGCCTCCGGACTGTTGATATCGCAGTAGGGGATGATCCCCGGCATCCGGCGCAGCATCGGCAGGATCAGGCGCGCCAGGTTCATCCTGCGCTCGCTGTTGGGAGGCTCATCCACCGGGAAGAACATCAGCGGGCACCAGTCGCGGGCGCGGGCGTAGTCGTCCATCAGACGGACCGCCCTGCAGTAGAGCTGTTTGTCCGGGTCGGTCCAGTCTTCCGCGGCCTGGGGCAGACCGAGGCTCCGTATAAGGTTTTCGAAGTACAGCGCGGTCGGGTGGCAGAAACCGTATTTCCGCAGCAGCCGCATCAGGTTGTCAAGTGCGGCAGCCCGGCTGCAGTCGACCTGCACGCCGGCCGGGCTTTTACTTTTCACGAAAGCACCGGAGAGCGACACCGCGTTGATCCCGTGGGCTGCCATGTGCCTGACCTGGGTCTCCATTAGGGCCGGGTCATCCGGGCGGCCGAAGTAATACAGCCCCACCAGGTGCTCGCTCGCGTCCGGCAGGGTAACAGGCACCACCTCGAGCCGCAGGGGCACCTTGAGCGGGACATGGCCCTGGGCCCGCAGGCTGAGCTCCGCCTGGTATATACCCGGGGCTGCATCCCCGGGTACCGGCACGTCCAGCCAGAGGAAGCGGCACATTCCGGCGGGCAGGTATTGAGGCTGGCAAGCCTCGAGCAGCCTGGTGCGGATGCCGAACTCGGTGCCCCAGCTGCTGCCCAGGCGGGTGGCGGCGTACCTGGCCTGGTAAAGTACCGGCGAGCCGCCAGGAACCCGGCCGTCTTCCGCCGTGAAAGGCTTGGAGAGATGTACTTTCACCGAGGAGAGGTTTTCCAGGGCTTTAATCCCGAAAGCAAAGGGCGCGGTGGCCCCGCGCGGCACTTTTTCCGCCGGTTCTTTAACCCGGTCGCCATCCCTGGGTTCGGCGTACGGCCAGCCGCCTACCAGCTCTTTACGCTCGAAAAAGATCAGGCCGGCCGCCCTCTCCTGGCGTATCGGCTTGACCGGTATTCCGGGCTGGATGAATTTTCCCGCAGTGAAAATGTATTTATCGGCGGGATTTTCGATCAGGTGGGAGGAGAAATCGGCAGCGTAGCGCATCCAGCCTTCCCCTTGCAGGAAGGCGGTCCTGCCCAGCCAGAGCTCGCCGGCCGAAGGGGTGCAGGCGACCGAAAGGCGGATGCCTGACACGTCCCGGGGTACTACCAGGCAGCGTGTATACGAAACCCAGTCCCTGGTGAGGCCGGGGCTGTGGTCGCCGGGGCCGAACCTAGCCTGGTAGAGCAGCGAGTCGCCTAGCTGCCTGCCGGAGCGGTCGGACAGCTCGGCCCTCAGGGTGAAAATCGTGCCCTTGGCCTGACTGAACCTGAGCGCGAAACAGGCCGACATGGTGTCGCCGGCTGATACCGCGATTACAGGGCCGGCGAGCATGATCCGCGCCGAATCGGCAGCTTCCAGAAAAAGCGCCGGTTTATTCTCCCCGTTATCCAGGTAGGTAACGGTTCTCATCCCTTTGCTGCCCGTGGTGTCCCAGGCCACCGGGCCGTCCGCTGTGATCAGCGCCGGGGCCGAACCGCCCCAGGGCCCTGCGCAGCCGGAGAAATAATGGACTGTAAGGATCGGAAAAAGCAGGAGTCTGATCGAGCTGCAAAGAACCTTGCGCATGAAGTGGCCTTGACGGTGATTACGGTGAGGATTTCGGCGGACCCGGTACTCGCTGAGGGAAGTATGCTCTAAGCCTCCGGGCTTGTCAAGGAAAGATCGCCGCCGTGCCGGGCGGATTAATTGACACCGGCTCCGGCTGATGGCTATATTCCTCCGTGCGTAACGGGCGCGCGGACCTGACATGGCTTTTCCGGTTCGGGCAGGCTTGCCCGCTGTGCGGCCAGGCAGGATAGTCTAAAAAGAAAAGGCACGGCCTCTCTCAAAAGAAAGGACTCGAAATGGGCGGACTTGCACTGGGTGCGGTTTTACTGCTGCTGGTAGCGGGTATCGTACTGGCCAGCGCGCGCTGGAGAGTGGATGCTTTCCTGCTGCTGGTGCTGAGCGCCCTGATTTTCGGGCTTTGCGCCGGCCTCGGCCTGGAGGGCACCCTGGAGAATATCAAGCAGGGTTTCGGCTCCACCCTGGGCGGCGTGGGCCTGGTGATCATTTTCGGCGCCATGATCGGGGTCTTCCTCGAGCGCACCGGCGCTTCCTCCTCGATAGCCGGGACCATGCTCCGGGCCGTGGGGGAGAAGCGAGCCGGGCTGTCGCTGAGCCTTACCGGGTTCCTGGTTTCCATCCCGGTTTTCTGCGACTCGGGGTTCATCGTGCTGGTGCCGCTGGTGCGGGCGATTGCCGCCAAAACGGCGGTCAGCACCCTTGCCCTGGCGGTCTGCCTGGCGACCGGGCTTTATGCGACCCATTGCCTGGTGCCGCCTACTCCCGGCCCGGTGGCCGCAGCCGAGGCGCTGGGCGCCGACCTGGGCCGGGTGATCCTGCTCGGCCTGCCGGTGGCCCTGGTGCTGGCCCTGGCAGGCTATTTCTGGGCCATGCGTTTCGCCTCGTGGACAGACAGGTCCGGGGACCCGGCACTGCAGCGTCCTGCAGGCGCAGCGGATGACAGCGACAGGGCCGGCCCGGGCAGGGAAGCCCCCGGTGCCTTCAGGTCCATGCTCCCCATAATCGTTCCCCTGGTGCTGATTACTCTCGGGTCGCTGTCCAGGCTCGAGTCAGCTCCCTTCGGTTCCGGGACGTTCTGCAGCCTGATCAGCGGCATGGGGCACCCGGTTTTCGCCTTGGGACTGGGGCTGGTTTTCAGCTTCCCGCTGTCCGGCGCGGGCGATCCGCACATGAAATGGGTGGCCGCAGGGATCACCTCCTGCGCCATGGTGCTGGCGGTAACAGCAGCTGGCGGCGCTTTCGGCCGGGTGATCCGCGAGTCCGAGCTGAGCGTTACCCTGCAGGAGGTGCTGGGCGGCTGGCGGGCCGGCGTGCTGGTGCCTTTCGTGCTGGCCGCGGCGATCAAGAGCGCACAGGGCAGCAGCACGGTCTCGCTGATCACCACCGCGGCTATCATGCAGCCGCTGCTCGGGCCGCTCGGCCTTGCCGGCTCCCCGTGGGGGCCCGCCCTGACCGTGGTGGCCATCGGCTGCGGCTCGATGACTGTCAGCCACGCCAACGACAGCTATTTCTGGGTAGTCTCGCAGATGGCCGGCATCCCAGTCCCCGATGCCTACCGGGCCTATACCACGGCCACCGCCCTGATGGGCCTGTCCGGGGCGGTAGTAACCCTGGGCATGGCGGCGCTGCTGCTGTAGCCGGCCGGACCCTGCAGCCATCACAAGAAAAAACCCCCGGTGCTGCAACACCGAGGGTTTTTAATCACAAATCACCTGATTTTCCGCGAAGAAGCCTGCCAAGCTGGGGGGGGAGCCTGGTTTGGGGTGGCGATTTGTGAAATATCTAAACCCTTTTAACTCTCAATTAAAGGGGGTACTATCTACATCGGAATTCCCG
Organism: Candidatus Glassiibacteriota bacterium; assembly: GCA_016934095.1. Lineage (GTDB taxonomy): Bacteria > Gemmatimonadota > Glassbacteria > GWA2-58-10 > GWA2-58-10 > JAFGTO01. The sequence goes on along the minus strand of JAFGTO010000288.1, from coordinate 121 downwards.
GGTGAAACTTTAGTTTTCGCGGGCAGTTAAGTTGTAATTAATTGAAGTATCTTAAACCACCAGCTTGGCTGGTGGTCCCAGCTATGCTTTGCTTGTAAGTGAGAGATTTACAAAAAGAGAA
>JAFGTO010000287.1 GCA_016934095.1 Candidatus Glassiibacteriota bacterium | reverse complement strand
TGGTTTACACCAGGGAGGAGCTCCAGGCCCTGGCCGACCTGCTCGCCGGGACCTCGGTCTACGTGATCAGCGACGAGATCTACGAAAAGATCCTCTACGACGGCGCCACGCACCACTCGATAGCCACACTGAACCCCGAGGTTTTCAAGCGCACGCTCACGATAAACGGGGTTTCCAAGACCTACTCGATGACCGGCTGGCGTATCGGTTATACCGGAGGGCCGCTGGAGGTGGTCAAGGCCATGGGAAGGCTGCAGAGCCAGGAGATCTCCAATCCCTGCTCCATCGCGCAGATGGCCACCATCGAGGCCATCACCGGGCCGCAGGACTGCGTGCGGATGATGGTCAAGGCTTTCGATGAGCGCCGGCGCTACCTGGTGGGCCGCCTCAACGCCATGGAGGGTGTAAGCTGCGCCACTCCCCAGGGCGCTTTCTACGCTTTCCCGGACTTCAGCGCCCACTTCGGCAAGAGTTTCAACGGCAAGGTCATCAAAGGCAGTGTCGACCTCTGCAACTTCCTGCTGGAAGAAATGAAAGTGGCCGCGGTCCCGGGAGTAGGGTTCGGGGCCGACAAGCACCTGCGCCTCAGCTATGCAGCTTCGCTGAAAGCCCTGGAGAAAGCTCTAGACAGGGTCGAGCAGGGCCTGGCCAGCCTGTCCTGAGCGACCGGCTGAAGACGGCAAAAAAATCCCGGGGGGAGAACCTACCGCCCCCCGGGATTTTTTATTCCGCAGGTCCGGGATCAGCCGGCCCGGCTCACTCGGCTTTTACGATGGAAAATACGTTGTTGCGGGTTACTTTCCTGCCGCTGGCCATGTCGGTGACCACGATATTCAGCTTGTAATCACCCGCAGGAGAATCGCTGATGTCGATGGAGATCCATTCGACCTGGGCCAGCTTTTCGGGATCGCCTTCCTTTTCGAAAGTCAGCGTAATCTTGCCCTTTTCCTGGCTCCTGTTGACCATCCGGCCGAAAGACCCCGCTATCTTGGAGAGCAGGTTGCGGTCGAGCCGCTCGGCCTCGATGGTGAAGTCGACATTGTAGCGCTTCTTGTTCTCGCTGTCGGACTCCAGGAAATATATTTCGTAGTAAACAAAGACCGATTGGTCCTGGCGGAAGGTCCTCGACGGCAGGGGCATCACATTCAGGTTGCCCCGGGAGAACTTACCGGGCCGCTGATTCTCCTGCAACTGTGTAATATTCGAGGCCAGCAGGATCTGGCTGACATTGAACACGCCGGGCTCATACTGGGTCACTTCCATGTCTCCCTTGTAAATACCCAGGTGGTCAGAGCCCAGGTCATGCACGCTTACCGAGTAATGGTAATTTCCGGGCGGCAGGTTCAGGGTCTGCTTGTCCACCATCAACAAGCCCTTGTTGTTCTGGTCGGGCTCCTGTTTAAGCTGATAGCTGCGCTGGTTATAGACTCGCTTGACTTCGTTCCAGTCCTGGTCGAAAACCGCAAAAGTGTTTTCGTAGTTGACCCGTACTCCTAGGATGTCGCGCTTGAACTCCAACTCTGCTATCGGCAGGCCATAGAAGATGTTGACGTTGCTGTTGGCGTTCATGGCCATGAAATCGGCCGTGTAGTAATAATAATCCAGCGGCTCCGTGCCCATGTCTGGATGGTAGGTCTCGGTGCTCATGCCCAGGGTCAGGCCCGGCTCCAGGATCCTGGACTCATCCATCTCGAAGTTGGTAGTCATCTCCTGGCGGAGGTACTCCGTGTCATCGAAATCCGGCCTTTCATTGGCCATCCGGAAATACAGGGGATTAATCTCGGCCCGGTTGTAGAGCAGATCGCGGAAGTTCTGGTTCAGGTCTGGAGTGGCCATCAGTATCGTTTCTTCGCGGTTATCCGGGTTGGGCCTGTTATCATAGGCCGTGCGATACTCCGAGCCGATCACGGCTTCGACCAGTCTCGGCACCACGAAATAGGCGTTGGTTTTCTGGACGAAATGGAAGATGTAATCATCCGGCTTCCTGCGGTATAGCCAGGTCTCATTGTCCCGCAGCCCGAAATTGCCGACCAGCCTGGCGGTCTGGTCCGGCTCGCCGTGCTTGATATAAATCTTGCCGCGGTCGTCATAACCCTTGGTCTGCTTGATATGGTAATTCTGCTTGGCGTAATTCAGCCGCCGGTAATGCTCGACCAGCCGCTCGTTATACTCGGTGGTCGGCAGGGGATCCCGGCTCTTCCAGAACTTACGGAAGAAGGCTTTTTTCTGCTCGATAGTCCGGGTTTGCGTGTATTCGCTGCGCTCATCCGGGGTGATAATATCGATGATGTCCCGGTAGATCTCCCGGGCGGCTATCTCGTTCAGGTCATCCAGGCACTGGAAATAATAAACACTGGCGATGCGGTTGTCCCCGATGACAAAAAACGCCCTGGCCATCAGCAGTTTCATCAGGGCGGTCATTTTCTCCGGGCCCTCGCTGGAAAGATCCGCCAGGATGGACTCTGCTATCTCCTTGTTGTAAATATCCAGGTAGCCCAGGCCGATATTGTAGATCGACTCGCTCTGTTCCGGGTTGTCCTCGAGCAGCCGTTGGAACAGGTCGAGTGCCTTGCGGTTCTGTCCGCTCTTAACATAGAGCTCTCCCAGGCGCTCGCTGGCACGATGGGCCCGGTGGTCGACCGAAATGATATTTTCCAGCAAATGGACTGCTGTCTCCAGTTTCTGCGGGTCTTTATCATCCAGGATATCATCAGCCGGTTTCCAGTTCGCCTCGACATAATCTTTCTCTTTTACCGGATAATCTTCCCAGGTGCCGAAAGGCAGGTGATAGCCGGCACGGGCCGCGGCCAGAAAGTGCTCGGCTGCATTATCCGAGCCTTTCTTGCTGACATCCTGGCCAAGGATGGCCAGCCCGAGAAAAAAATGGGCCTCGCCCAACTGGGGGTTGCTGGAGATGATCTGCCGCATCATGGCATCAGCCGATACGAAATTCCCGCTTTTCAGCAATTGTTTCCCCTGATCAAGCTTGCCCTGAATTTCGGCACTGACCGCGGGCTCTGCCTGCTGCTGGGCATAAACCTGAGCCAGCAGTCCCAAGATAAATACAACAATAAGCTTACTGAGGTGACGGTACATCGGGGGCTCCTTGTCGCCAGAACAATTGGGCATGTCAATCATCGGCCGTTTAAGCCGAGAAAAGTATCCGTAAACAACCACAATCTGCAGTCAAAAATACATTGATTTCAAATTTTATCAACTATTAGAGTAAAGTCAATAATCAATACAATTTTAATCCGAGGCGAATCCGTGCTGAAACTACAAACCACTTTTAAACTTTAAAAGGCACTTCAAAGGTAAAACAACGCAGATAACATGCGCAAAACAGCTTCGATAGTTTTTCATACACCTGGAGAGGACCATTGTTCACGGGGATAGAAATAATTCTTGACCGGCTGTCTCCTGCTCTCCGGCCGCAGCAGGCAAAAAACCGTTTTTGCTTGCCTAAGATAGCTGATTTCACTATATTACGTAACTTAAACATTATCTGGTTTCGGCAATATTATCAATCCTTAGTTCAGCCCGGGTACAACTTCGGGGCTGATTGATTTGTCAGCCGGAAATACAATTGTACTGCTAAAATGTTCAAAGAATTCGATAAAAACTTCTCCTTTCCGGAACTCGAGAAAAATATCATCTCTTTCTGGGAAGAAAACCGGATCTTCCGGAAAAGCATCGAGCGCAACGAGAGCGGCGAGCTTTTCATTTTTTATGAGGGACCTCCCACGGCCAACGGCCGGCCCGGGATCCACCACGTGATCTCCAGGACCATCAAAGACCTGGTTTGCCGCTACCATACAATGCTCGGATACCGCGTTCCACGCAAGGCCGGCTGGGACACCCATGGACTGCCGGTGGAAATCGGTATCGAAAAAATGCTGGGAATCAACGGCAAACAGCAGATCGAGGAGTACGGAGTTGCTGAATTCAACAAACTCTGCCGCGAGAGCGTGTTCAAGTATGTCAAGGAGTGGGAACAACTGACTCAGCGCATGGGCTACTGGCTCGACTATCAAAACCCATATGTCACTTACGACCGCGATTACATAGAGACAGTCTGGTGGATCCTGAAAAACTTCTGGGATAAAGGCCTCTTGTATAAAGGGCATAAAATACTTCCCTATTGCCCGCGCTGCGGCACCGGTCTTTCGAGCCACGAGGTCTCGCTGGGCTATAAAGAGGTCGAGGACCCGAGCGTGTATGTCAAAATGCGCTCCGCCTCGCAGGAAAACACTTTCTTCCTGGTCTGGACCACCACTCCCTGGACCCTGATCTCCAACGTGGCCTTGGCGGTAGGCCCCGAGCATACTTATGCCAGGGTCGGATACCGGGGGGAAACCCTGATCCTGGCCGAGGCGCTGGTTGAGAAGCTGCTGGGAGACCAGGCGGAAGTGATAGAGACTTTTCCCGGCTCCGAGCTGGAGGGGCACGGCTACCACCGCCTCTTTGAATACGCCCGGCTTCCGGAAGATAAAAAAGCCCTTTATGTTGTCCCGGGAGATTTTGTCAGCCTGGAGGATGGTACCGGGATCGTGCATATCGCCCCGGCTTTCGGGGCGGATGATTTCGAGCTGTCCCGCCGCTACGGCCTGCCCCTGCTTCAGCCGGTGGATGAAAGGGGCAATTTCACCGGGGAGATCACGCCCTGGGCCGGCATTTTTGTTAAGGACGCGGACAAGTCGATCCTAGAGGACCTCCGGTCCCGCGGCCTGTTGTTCAAGAGCGAAGGCTACGTCCACAACTACCCGTTCTGCTGGAGGTGCGAGACCCCCCTGCTCTACTACGCCCGCCAGTCCTGGTACATCAAGACCAGCATCTTCAAGGAAAAGCTGATCGAGAACAACGACAGTGTCGACTGGTACCCGCCCGAGATCGGCAGGGGCCGTTTCGCCGAATGGCTGGAAAACAACGTGGACTGGGCGCTGAGCCGCGACAGGTACTGGGGAACTCCCCTGAATATCTGGATCTGCGAGGAATGCGACGCCAAGCAGGCTGTCGGCAGCGTGGCAGAGCTGGTCGAGCTAGGCGAAAATGTCCCCCAGGACATAGACCTGCACAAGCCCCAGGTGGATAAAGTAATCTTGAGCTGCCCGGACTGCGGCGGCAGGATGCGGCGGGTGCCGGAAGTTATCGACTGCTGGTTCGATTCGGGAAGCATGCCTTTCGGACAGATCCATTACCCGTTCGAGCACGCCGATGAGCTCGACAAATACTTCCCCTGCCATTTCATCTGCGAGGCGATCGACCAGACTCGCGGGTGGTTCTACAGCCTGTTGGCGATCAGCACCATACTCACCGGCAAGGCCCCCTATCGCAAGGTGCTGGTCAACGACCTGATCCTGGACAAGGACGGCCAGAAGATGAGCAAATCCATCGGCAACGTGGTGGACCCGTGGGAAATTTTCAACACCTCCGGAGCCGATGCCCTGCGCTGGTACTTGATCAGTGTCAGCCAGCCCTGGCTGCCCAAGCGCTTCGATAACCAGGGTGTGCAGGAGGTGTTGCGCAAATTTTTCGATACCCTGAAAAACGTTTATTCCTTTTTCGCCCTTTACGCCAATATAGACAAGTTCTCGCCTGCCAGAGACATGCCGGCCGTCAGGAGCGCCGACGAGCTCGACCGCTGGATAATCAGCCGCCTTAACTCCACCCTGCTGGCCGTGCGGGAAGATTTCTCGCACTACGACGTTACCCGGATCACCAGGCGGATACAGCAGTTCGTCATCGACGACCTGAGCAACTGGTACGTCCGGCGCAACCGCCGCCGTTTCTGGCAGTCCGGCGACTCCGAGGACAAGATGCAGGCTTTCGCCACCCTGTGGCAGGTCCTGAAAACAGTCTCGCTGGTGATCGCCCCGTTCGTTCCTTTCTTCGCCGAGGAACTCTACGGCAACCTGGTTATGAGCCAGTTGAAGGAAGAGCCCGAGAGTGTCCACCTGAACCGCTTCCCGGAAGCGGATGAAAGCCTGATCGACCGGAAGCTGGAAAGCAAGATGACCGATACGGTAAACCTGGTGATCCTCGGCCGGGCCGCCCGCAACCGCTCCCGCATCAAGGTCCGTCAGCCGCTGAAAACGATGATGGTCTCCATGCCACCTGCCGCGGCCGGGGGTGCGGAATTCAAATCGGTCTGCCGGATTATTGCGGAGGAAATCAATGTCAAACAGATCCTGCCGGTGGAGAACGCCTACGAGTATGTGACCTTGAGCGTAAAGCCCGATTACAAGGTTGCAGGCCCCAAGTTCGGCCAGAGAGTCAAGGCACTGGCCCGGGCCATGGAAAACCTGGAGCAGGCCGAAATCCGTAAATTCCGGCAAGACGGCGAGCTGCAGCTGATACTCGAGGGTGAAACGGTTACGGTCGGCCTGGAGGATGTGGAACTGCGCTCGCAGGACCGCGAGGGATTCGTGGTCGAGCTGGACGGTTCTTACGGAGTGGTCCTTGCCACCGGGCTGGACCGGAGCCTGGTCGAGGAGGGATTCGCGCGCGAGCTGGTAAACAAGATACAGAACATGCGCAAGTCGGCCGGGTATGATGTGCTCGACCGGATCGAAGTCGGCATTGAATCCAGCGAGCAGGTGCTGGCCGCGCTCGAAAACCACGGCGAGTATATCTGCCGGGAAACCCTGTGTCAGCGCCTGGACACCAGGATACCGCCCTCCCACGATCTGAGAAAGGAATGGGAAATCAACGGAGTCCCGGCGGTGATTGCCGTCATCAAAAAGTAACCCGTTCACCGGGGCGCAATCCTGGTGAGCATATTTATCAAGCAGTTATGCTGAGGGTCAAATGAACGATAAAGATAGAAAACACTTCGAGAAAAGACTGCTCGAAGAAAGAGAAAAAATTCTCAAGGACCTGGGCCGTTTCGGGGAAAACTTCAAGAAGAACCTCAAGGAATCCTCGGGAGACCTGTCCTCTTACAGCTTCCACATGGCGGACATGGGCAGCGACGTGGAAAACCAGGAAAAGGCATTCCAGCATGTCAGTAAAGAGGGCAGGCTGCTGTACCATATCGATGAAGCCCTGCGAAGGCTTTACAAGGACAAAAATTTCGGCACCTGCCAGAGCTGCGGCAATCCGATCGGCAAGGCTCGTCTGGATGCCGTACCCCATGCCCGGCTCTGCATAGACTGTAAATCCAAGGAAGAAAATGCCCGATAAGCAGGCATCCTCCTCAGGGGTAACCCTGAAGCTGCGGCTGTGGTTGTTCTTTACCATAGTCCCCGCCGTGCTCTTCACCGATCTTTTTACCAAGCTCATCGTACGCCGGACCATGACAGCCTACGGTGAGACCGTGCCGGTAGTGCAGGGCCTGGTCAAGCTGCGGTTTATCTATAACGAGGGTATTGTTTTCGGCTTGAAGCTGGGCCTGCCCTCGAAGTGGATCCTGGTCCTGGTCACCTTTTCGGTGGCTTTCTTCCTGATCGGGTATATCTTCTTTTCCGGATATGAAGACCGCCCGGGGCTTGTCTCTCTTAACCTTATCATAGGCGGGGCTCTGGGGAACCTGCACGACCGGATCCTTTACGGCCGCGTGGTCGATTTCATCGAGTGCGGGATCGGCGAGCTTACCTGGCCGGTGTTCAATGTCGCCGACATTGCGGTAACCTGCGGAGCGCTCCTGCTGGCTGTACGCCTGCTGTTTTACAGTGAAAAAACCGGCGATAAAAATGGACCGGCACCCCGGGACCTGCCGCCGGACAGAAAGGCTCCGACAGACTCCTGAAAGCTCCGGGGCGCCTCCGCGGGAGCGCTGGGGGTATAGCTGATGAACGGGACACCGCGCAGCACCCAGCAGATAGAGGTCAGC
>JAFGTO010000006.1 GCA_016934095.1 Candidatus Glassiibacteriota bacterium | reverse complement strand
GCGGCAGCGGAAGATGCTCTCCAGCACCACGATCGAGCTGTCCACCAGCATGCCGACCCCCAGGGCCAGGCCCCCGAGGGACATGATGTTCAGGGAGACGCCGAAGAGGTACATCGGGGCGAAAGTGGCGATGATCGAGATGGGGATCGCCAGCGAGACAATCAGGGTGCTGGGCAGGGAGCGCAGGAAGATGAAAAGGACGATGACCGCCAGGATACCGCCGAGGATGGCCGTGTTTCGGACCTCATCGATCGAGTTCTTGATAAAGATACTCTGGTCGAAAAGCGTGCGGACCTTGATACCCTCGGGCAGGTCGTAGGAGATGAAATCGGTCATCGTCTTGACAGTGGTGCGGTCTTCTTTCTTCTCTTCTTTTTTCTCCCCTTCCCGGGCCTCTTCTTCCTCCTGTCGTTTTTTCAGCTGCTCCACGAACTTGCGCTGGGCAGGGGTGCCATAGAGCCTGCGCGAGATCGCCTCGGCCACCGCCACCACGTTGGCATCCGCCTCCTTGTAGATCTCTATCTCCACGCTCTCGGTGCCGCCCACTCTGGTAATCACCTCGCGCTCCTTGTGGCCGCGGTAGACCCGCCCCAGGTCGGAGATGCGGATTAGGGCCTGGCCCCTGGTATCCACCACTACGTCCTCGATTTCCTCCAGCGTCTTGAATTCGTTCAGCGTGCGGATCAGGTACTCGGTGTCGCCTTCCCGCAGACGGCCTCCGGCAAGGTTGATGTTCTCCTCGGCAAGCCTGGCGCTCACCCTGTCCAGGCCGATGTTCATCGTAGTCAGCTTGCCCTCGTCCAGCTCGACAATCACTTCCTCCTCCAGCCCGCCCTTGACCCTCACGGCCGCCACGCCATTGACTTTTTCCAGCTCGCGCTCTACCACTTCTTCAGCCAGCCAGCGCATCAGGTAGAGGTCTTCACCGCCGTAGACAGCCACCCGCACTATGGGGTCCAGGGAGGGGTCGTAGCGCAGGATCAGCGGGCGCTCGACCTCCTGCGGGAAATACAGGCGGTCGATTTTTTCCCGGATCTGGGCGATCGACTCATCGATGTCCGTGTCCCAGTTGAACTCCAGCACCACGTCCGATACCCCGGCCTTTGAGATGCTGCTGATGCTGACCAGGCCGCTTACAATACCCAGCGCCTGCTCGATGGGACGGCTGATTACGGTTTCCACCTCCTCCGGGGCCGTGCCCGGATACTCGGTGCGCACGGTCAGGGTGGGGTAGCTGATGTCCGGCATCAGGTTCAGCGACAGCCTCTGGTAGCTGACCAGGCCGAAAACCACCACCGCGATAACCACCATGATGATCGCTACCGGCCGCGTGGTGGTGAAGGCAAAAAAGGAGGTACGCAAGCCTGTTCCGGCGCTCTGGGGACCAACGGGATGTTCGTTCAAGATGAAATGCCTCGGTAGGGTTATCGACTTTCCGGCAAGAATGATACTTTAGAGGGGCGTTGAAAAAATACCTCAACTCCCCGTGATAAAATTTATTGCTTCAAGGGCTGTCAAGGGCAAGGCAAGCCGTTTCCACTGTAACTGTTATATTTCCAATTTGTTATGGAATTAAGGCCTTTTCGCCGCATGTTGTTGTCTCAGGAATGGAAACGGCCCTTGACAGCCTGGATACTCGGAATCCAAAATATTTCAACGTACTTCTGGAATTGTAGCATAAGCAGAGTAAACTTGCAACGTTGCGCAACAGGTTCTTCCAGTCAACCAGGCGTGCTGTCAGGCAATTTACTCCGGCTGCCCGGCCGTGAGAAGGAAAACGGCCTTTTGCAGGCAACAGGGATATTGGCGACCGGGCCGGTGGATCAGATCTTATTCTCTTTAGTGGCCGCCCGGCCGGCAAGGTGTTCTCGTTCCTCCAGCAGACCGGCCACCACCCTGATCCGGGCACCGTCCTTGAGCCCGTTCTGGCCCACCACGACCACCCGGTCGGATTCGGCCACCGAGGAAAGGACTTCCACGTGGTCTTCATCGCTGAAGCCGGTCTCCAGCCGGACCCGGCGGGTAAGCGTGTCCTGTTCCACAAAGAACGCATACGGCGAGCCGTTCTCATAGACCAGAGCCACTTTGGGGATCATCAGGGCGTTACGGTGAGTCTCGGTTACGATGTGGACCGAGACGAACATCCCGGGGCGCAGGGTGTTTTCCGGATCAGTCAATCCCAGAGTCACCTTGAAAGTACCGGTCTCGGCATCCACGGCCGGGGCGAGCCTCTTGACAGATGCCTCGAAACGCCGGTCCGGCAGGTTGTCCGTGCTGAGATAGGCTTGCTGCCCCTGCCTGAGCCTGCCTATCTCACGCTCCGGGATGTGCACCACCACGATCTTTTCCTTGATGTCCACTATCCTGAACAGCGGCCTGGTCATGTCCACCAGCTCGCCCTGCCGGATGTAGCGGCTGGTCACCACTCCGTCTATCGGCGCGGCAATCCGTGTGCGCTCCAGGTTGAGCTCGGCGGTCTCCCGGTCAATGCGGGCCTGCTCGAGCTTGAACCGGGCATCCTCGAACTCCTGGGTGCTGGTTAGCTGTTTCTCGTGCATGTCTTTCAGCCGCAGGAAGTCGGCCCGCTGCTTGTCGTAATTGACCTTGGCCTTATCGCGAGCCAGGCGGTAGTCGTCATCCTCCAGCCGGCAGAGCACAGTGCCGCGGGCTGCCCGGTCCCCCTCCTCGACATTGAGCCTTTCCACCAGGCCGGCAACCCTGGCATGGACATCCACCCCCTCCTCGGTGTCAACCGTGGCGTTCTGCAGGATGTAGTCGTGCACGTCCCCCCGCTTAACAGGGGATATCTCCACCGGTACCGCAGCCTCCCGGGCCTTGGCGGAGTCCGCCACGGCGGTGCTGTCTGCGCTCGAGTCGGCCGCGGCTGTGCTGTCGGCCTTGCCTTCCTCGCCGGATGCCTGGTCCTGTCCTTTCCCGCAGCAGACCAGAAACACCGCCGCAGTCAGGGCCAGTATCAATAACCGGCGCACTGAGGTCTCTGGTTTCATGAGCTTACGATACATGGATATTTTCGCCTTAAGTATTCCTTCAGTGGAATATCAGGCCGTACCGGGACGGCATAATACTCCGGCCGAACCAGGAGATACGGGGTCGGGGTTTCTTGGTAAGAGTCCCGGCCTGACAGGGACAGCAGAAATCAGTCAGCAGCTACCAGGTATTACGATCAATTTTATATATTATCAGGTATTTACCGATCAGTCAATGTTTTAGAAACAAGTGGAAGAATACACGTTTCAGGGAATATGATTGTCAAGGACAACTCCGGGATATAACTCTTTTTTCAGCCGCCCTTCAGCGGCTCGAAGATTTTGTGGAACTTTTAATCCGCCTGGGTTGTCATAACCCGTAGAACCGCTTATGAACATTACGAGCTTCCCTGGTCTTGCTTCTAGATTATAGACAACTCCATCGCAGAATCGGTTCATTTTTTTTATTCTATATCGATTGCGTTTCTGCCCTGGTAGTTTTTGAAACTCTCCCGGCTCCTGAAGCGTCAAAATAGAAAAGGTCCGGTTGACGGACTTTCCATCCTCCGGATTGTATAAGCCTTTAAAATTCATCAGGAGAAAACAGACCATGCAAGCCACGCGCAAATCTGTAGTGAAAATGGGTTCTCTCGGACTGGTATTTGCCCTGGTCATCGCAGGGGCGGTTTATCTTTACTCCCAGGAACGGGAAGCCGGCGGCTCCGCCGGAGCGAGCCCGGACACAGACAGCACTGCTTCGGCAGTCAAAGATTCTTCAGCAGGAGACCAGAAGGCCGCCTCCGCCGTGCCTGTGGAGGTCTCCGCAGTTTTCCGGGGCGACGTGCACGATTACATCCTGCAGAACGCCACGGTTGACACCGAGGAGG
>JAFGTO010000286.1 GCA_016934095.1 Candidatus Glassiibacteriota bacterium | reverse complement strand
CGGCCTGATCCTTCCGGTCTCCACATCCACCTCGACTTCCGCGAACTGGCAGCCGGCCACTCCCGAGCTGGAAAGGCCCTCGCTCCAGCCGTCCTGGACCGAGAGCACCCTGTTCTGCAGCAGGGCCGCGGCTTCTTTCCACTTGATCGACCTGGAGCGGTCGCTCTTGACGTAGATCACCCCATCCTCGCAGGCCAGTTCCCCGGCAGAGGCTTCCAGGGCAGGGGCCACAGTCTCGAAAAACTTGGCCAGGGCTTTGTCCGAGGCGTTCTTTACCGGCGGCACCACCGATGCGGTAGTTATGCTCCCGCCCGAGGCCGTGGAGAACGGCAGCTCGCTCCTGCCGATGTCCGGGGTAACGTACGACATCGGCACGCCCAGCTCCTCGGCGCAGGTCTGGTGCACCACCGTGCGGATACCGGTGCCAAGATCCTGGGTGCCGGTGCTTACCTTGACCTTGCCATCCGGGTAGATGTCCACCTGGACAATCGTGTCTCTCGCCCCTCCGCCGCCCCAGCGGCCGCTCGAGACCCCCAGGCCCCGTTTCAGCGGCCCCGCGCCGGAGCCGGGGTTCTTGTTACGACGCTGGTACCAGCCGATCCGCTCGGCGCCGGTCTTGTACTGGCGCTGCCGGGTTTCATCGGGGTCGTTGAGCAGGCGGAAATCCAGCGGGTCGATACCGGCCTTCTCCGCCAGCTCATCCATCAGGATCTCCATGCCGAAATTGCCCTGGGGGTGTCCGGGGGCACGCTGCGGCCGCTGTGCACCGGCATTGATACGCACGTTCGAGTGCTTGCGGTAGACCCCCTCCTCAGGCACGCGGTAAATATACAGCGAGGGGAACCACGCCCCTCCGGCTATCCCGCCGGTACCATAGGTCTCCTCCAGTATCGCGGTAAGCTTGCCCCGGCTGTCGCAGGCCAGCTTAGTGGTGCGCACGGAGGACGGGCGGTTGCCCACGCAGAGGTACTCCTCCTTGCGGGAGAGCGCCACCCTGACCGGCTTGCCGGTGGCGCGGGCCAGCCTGGCGGCCACCGCACCCTCGACCCCGATCTGGAACTTGCTGCCGAAACCGCCTCCCATGTACTCGCAGATCGACTGGACCTTGTCCTGGTCCAGCTCGAACAGCTTGGCAAAATCATCGCGTGTCCCGTGGACCGCCTGGGTGGAGATCCAGACCCTGAGCCTGTCTTTTTCCTCCCATAAGGCCACGCAGCTATGCGTCTCCAGAGTATTATGGACCTGGACCTGGGTGCGGATCGTGTCCTCGACCACGTGGGCCGATTTGGAGATAATCTCCTCGACTCTCCGCCTGTCGCCGCTCTCGCTGGTGTCTACATTGCCCTCTTCGTGGATGCGGGGGGCGTCCCCGGCCATGGCATCTTCCTCGTTAACCACGAAAGGCAGCTTCTGGTAGACCACCTTGATCGAGTCGAGGGCTTCCTCGGCCGCCTCAGGGCTGGTGGCGGCTACCGCAGCCACCTCTTCGCCGTAGTAGCGCACGGTGTATTTGTTCAGGTTGAGCACCGCCTTGACTTCCGGATGGGCCTCAGCCCCGGAGAGGTCGATGCTGCGGATGTAAGCATGTGCGTGGGGACTGCGCAAAATCATGCCGTAGAGCATCCCCGGCAACTGGATGTCCTGGGTGAACTTGGCGGACCCGGTAACCTTGGCCCGCCCATCCGTGCGCGTAATCTCCTTGCCGATATATCTCATCTGTTCCCACGATTTCCACTGGGCCATGATCACCTACCTCCCTTCTTGCCAGCCAGCTCCAGGGCGACCTCGAAAATATGGGGATACGCCCCGCAGCGGCAGATGTTGCCGGAAAGGCCCTGCTTGATCTGGTCTAGGTCCGGGTTGGGGTTCTTGTCCAGCAGGTCCTTGAGCGCCAACTCGAAGCCGGAGGTACAGAACCCGCACTGGTAACCATCGTGCTTGATAAACTCCTCCTGCACCGGGTGCAGCCTGTCTCCCCTGGACAGCCCCTCGACAGTGGTGATTTCCGCGCCGTGGGCCTCTAGAGCCGGGACCATGCAGGAATAAACCGTTTTCCCGTTCATGATCACCGTGCAGGCGCCGCACTCCCCTCGCTCGCAAACACTTTTCGTCCCGGTGAGACCCAGCTTGTCGCGGATCAGGCTCAGCAGCATGGTGCGGGGCTCCACTTCCGCCGAGTACGGCTTGCCGTTGATTTTCAAGGAGACCACCGCTCTGGTGATGTCTTTCCCGCGGACATCGGCAGGCGGGACCTTGGCTTCCGGTCCGGCGGCGAGCAGCCCCTGCTGCAGGGTCGCCGTGCCGACCAGGCCTGTCCCCACTCCCTTGAGGAAACCCCTCCGGGTCAGCCTGCGCTCCGGGGGTGAGTTCCGGTTCTTGTCTTCGCTCATCGGCTTGCTCCTTGACGAAAGGTGAATGACAGCTTTGCTGGTTTTTCAGGATCGGGAACCGACTGTTTTGGATTTTCCACACTGCGCAATAATTGACAATTTAGTATTCAAGATTGAAAAACGAATGTCAAGTTTAATTGTTACCTGGTAGAGGAAAATTTCCCGGGTTTCCGGTGCGCCGACAAGACATTTCTGCTGAGCATGCGGCCCGGTCAAGATAGAAACGCGCGGTCGCTGCCCTTTGAAGATGTCTTCCCCCTGGGAAACAGCGGCGGCGAGGTTTGTGTTGACTGGCACAGGGGGATGCGACAATATTAGAAGCTTCATGATGATATGATTATTGGCGGGCATCCGAACCAGGCCGGCATAGCGATTGGAGAGTCATGTCAATCAGGAGTGGCCTATTTTCTTCCGGCGGGCTTTTTTTCCTTGCTGCTGTTCTGCTCCTGTCTACCACCGGCGGATGCGGCAGCGGCGGGTCCGGGCCCGGCCGCACTATAACCGTCTATGCCGGGGCCGGCACCATGACCGCCCTGGAGCAAATCTCGCCCTTGTTCACGGAACATTCCGGTTATCAAGTGGATTTCGAGTTCGCTTCCTCCGGGTCCCTGGCCAAAAAAATCGCCTCCGGTGCGCCCTGCGACCTGTATGTTTCCGCCAGCAGGGACTGGATCGACTACCTGCTGGAGAAAAAGCTGCTGGACGCCCGGAGCGTGAAAACTGTAGCCGGGAGCGAGCTGGTCTGCGTGGTGCCTGAGAACTCGCCCCACGGGGCCTTGAGCCCCGGGGAGCTGATGCGCCTGGAGAGGATAGCGGTGGGCGACCCGGTCCACGTGCCTGTGGGTAAATATGCAGCCCAGGCCCTGGGTTATTTCGGGCTCTGGGACAGCCTCTCCGCGGCCGGCAAGCTGGTGCTGGCCCCGACTGTCAGCCAGGCGCTCTACCTGGCCCGGCGAGGCGAGGTCGAGGCTGCGGTGGTCTACCTGGGCGATGCCAGGCTGGCGGATGGAGTGAAAGTTGCCTTCAGTTTCCCATCAGGCAGCCACGACCCGGTCGAGTTCCTCGGCGCAATCGTAGTAGCCGGCAGGGCCGGACCGGCTGCGAAAAAATTCCTGGATTTCCTGGCGTGCGGGCCTGCAGTGCGGGTTTTCAACTGCTGCGGTTTCACGGTCCCCTGACCAAACCTGACGCGAACCTGACGTTCGACAAACCTGACGTTTGACGCACAACGCGAGCTTGGTTGAGAGGAGGCCCCTTTGTTTCTCTT
>JAFGTO010000285.1 GCA_016934095.1 Candidatus Glassiibacteriota bacterium | reverse complement strand
AGAAAGTGGCCACGTGGTAGATACGCGACAGCGGGATCGAAAGCTGCTGGCTGAGGTATTTCAAGGCGGGTCTCGGCAGGAAGCCCAACTGCTGGTTGATGGCGTTCAGCATTGCCGGCAGGGGGACTTTTTCGTGTTTGTGCTGCTCGATTACCATGTCGATCCGCCACTGCATGGCTGGAGTCATCTCGACCGGGGGGGCTTTGCGGCCGTTGTCCCGGGGCTGGTACTGGACCGGGCAGCGCTCGATGCAATTTCCGCAGCCGGTGCACTTGTCCTCGTCGATGAAACGGGCTTTGCGGCGCAGCTTGACCTCGAAGTTGCCCACAAATCCCGAGACCTCTTCGACCTCGGTGTAGGTGAGCAGCTCGATGTTCGGGTGCTTGCCAACGGAGACCATTTTCGGCGTGAGGATGCAGGCGGCGCAGTCCAGGGTGGGGAAAGTCTTGTCGAACATGGCCATGTGCCCGCCGATCGAGGGTTCTTTCTCGACCAGGTAGACCTTCTTGCCGGCCTCGGCGATCTTGAGGGCGGCCTCGATCCCGGTGATCCCGCCCCCCACCACCAGGGCCGCCGGCTCGACCGGGACCCTCCGGCCCTCGAGCTCCTTGTGGAAGCGGACCCGGTTCACCGCCCCGGAGATAAGGCGCTTGGTCTTCTCGGTAGCCTTCTCCCTGTCGGCGTGCACCCAGGAGCACTGCTCGCGGATGTTGGCCATCTGGAAGAGGAAGCGGTTCAGCCCGGCATCCTCGATCACCCCGCGGAAAGTTTCCTCGTGCATCAGCGGCGAGCAGGAGGAGACCACCACCCGCGTGAGCTTATGCTCCTTGATATCTTTCTGGATCATCAACTGGCCCGGGTCCGAACACATGTATTTATACTCCTTGACCACCACCACGCCAGGCAGAGTCCTGGCGAACTCGGCCACCGCCGGGATGTCCACGGTCTGGGAGATATTGGTGCCGCAGTGGCAGATATAAACACCGATTCGTTCACTCATAGTTATGCGCTCCTTGCGGCGATGATCGCTTCGGTGGGTGTCAGGTTGTCTCTGAGGGCGAGGTTTCTGGGCTCGAGGCCCAGGGTGATACCCAGCAACTGGGTGAAATAGAGCACCGGGATACTGCAGTCCTTGCCCATCCTGCGGCTCACCTTGGCCTGGTAGGCTTCGAGGTTGATCTGGCAGAGCGGGCAGGCCGTGGAGATACATTCGGCGCCTTTATCCTTGGCGGCTAAGATGATCCGGCCCACCAGCTCCTCGCCCACTTCCGGCTGGGTGACCATCAGCATCCCGCCGCAGCACTTGGTGGTCATCAGGAAAGGCACCGGCTCGGCCCCGATCCAGCTCAGGAGCTTGTGCATGATTACCGGGAACTCGGGGTCGTCGATGTCCCCGAACGGCCGGGTGATCTGGCAGCCGCAATAGGGCGCCACCTTGAGGCCGCCGAAAGCGCGGACCACGTGCTGTTTGATCTCCTCCTCGCCGAGGTCGTTGACCAGCACGTCGAGCATGTGGCGTACTTTGACGCTTCCGGTATAATCCATTCCCCCCGCTTTCAGCGCTTTCCTGACATCCTCCCGCATCTTGGGTTCTTCATCCATGTAGACATTGGTCTTGTGCAGAGAGAGGTAGCATCCGGCGCAGGCGGTGACCAGATCGCGGCCCTGTTTTTCGGCCAGGGCCAGGTTGCGCGCCGAGAGCACAAAGGAGCGCTTCTCGCGGATGGCCATGTAAGCCGTGGCCCCGCAGCAGTTCCAATCTTCCAGCTCTATCATGTCCATTCCCAGCACGCGGGCCACGTTGCGGGTGGAGATATCGTAGGCCTTATTGGTGGCGATCAGCGAGCACCCCGGGTAGTAAGCATATGTCTTCTTTACGGGAGCGATCATGGTTTCAGGCTCCTTCGGTAGCGGCTTGAATCATTTTTTTAAGATCGTTCCGGCCCTTGATCCCATGGGGGAGAAAAGGCATCCGTCCCCTGAGCATCATCCTCAGCCCGAACCAGAACTGTTTCAGGGCACTAAGCGGGTTGGTGCTCAGGTAGTAGCGGACCAGCAGCTCTCCCTCGGCGTTGCGGCCGTGGCGGTCGACGGTTTTGACAAACGATTTAGCCATTTTGGCTGTGGGGGATTTCCTGCTCTTGAAGCCGTAGTCATTGCCCAGGCGCTTGAGCTCGTACATCACGTCCGTGAACTTGATCCCGGCCGGGCAGCGCACCGTGCAGCTGTAGCACGAGGAACACAGCCAGACCGTGTTGGTTTCCAGCACACGGTCCAGCAGGCCTGCTCGCAGGGCGGCGATGATCTCCCTGGGGCTGTAATCCATCCTTTCGCCGGTGGGACACGAGGCCGAGCAGGTGCCGCACTGCTGACACTCGGCGAGACGCTCCCCGTACGGTATGGAGTAGATGTTTGCCAGGAACGTCTGCTTGACCTTTTCCGATTCCACTGCTTGCATAGAACCTCCCTAGAAGAGTTTGGCTGGATGTATGTCTGGAAGAGAATTTCTGCGGAATGATTTTTCAACTGAACCGCCTGATAGCATTTAGCGTGCCAGCCAACGGTAAAGTATAATCAGTTAAGATATTATTCGTTAATCAGATACGAACCAGGCAGGGCGCCAAGTGTCGGTTTACCGCTCTATACACGGTTTTCCGCGTGTTTTACATTAATCATTTTTTCTTATTTTATTTCATATACTTAAACAGTTTTGTGCCTTTGATTAAAACAAAATAGCCGCGGTTTACCGTTTATTAATAGCGGTTAACCGCGGCTATCTGCTTTCGTGCAGCCCGGTAGTGTTATAACTAAAATATTATCAGAGGGTTATGGATAAATTAGAGAAGCCACGATAATCCGTGGTAGGTCGCGGATTTCCGTGGGTTATCAGGGGAGGTCAAACCAGGCCGTACTTGCTCAACTTGTCCCGGAAGGTGGAGGGCTTCATGCCCAAGTCTCTTGCCGCGTGATTCTTGTTGCCCTGCGCTTTTTTCAGGGCGGCCGAGAGCAGCTCCTTTTCGGTCTGCTCGATGATGGACTTCATATCAGTGGGAAACCGGGAAGGATGTTTTTTAAAGTCGCTGAAATCGAACTGGTCCGCGCTGAGAACTCCCTGGCCGGTGATATAGGCCCTCTCCAGTATATAGGCCAACTCGCGCACGTTGCCCGGCCAGGAATAGCGCTGCAGGCGGGAGACAATACTGTCGGGGAGCTCAACCTGTTTTCCTTTGGAGATCCTTTCAAGGAGGTAGGCCGCCAACAGGGGGATGTCCTCGAGGCGCTCTCTCAGGGGCGGGATCTTGGTCTCGCAGACCTTGAGACGGTAGTAAAGCTCCTCGCGGAAAGAGCCTTCGGCTATCCTTTCAGCCAGGTCTACCTTGGTCGAAGCGATGATCCGCACGTCGCAGCTCACCGTGGTACTCGAGCCGACCCTCTCGAACACTCCCTCCTCGATAACTCTCAGCAGTTTGACCTGCACCTTGGGCGGCACGTTTTCCACGTCATCCAGGTATAGTGTCCCGTGCTCGGCCAGGTCGAGCCTGCCGCCCTTAGGCTGGTCCGCCCCGGGGAAAGCGCCTTTTTCATAGCCGAAAAGCTCGTTCTCGATCGTCTGCTCGGAAAAAACCGCACAACTGACCTTGACAAAAGGCTGCGAGGAGCGCTTGCTGAGCCTGTGGATCACCGAGGCGACCAGGTCTTTGCCGGTGCCGGTTTCACCGGAAAGGAGCACGTTGGAGCCCGAATCGGCGCATGTCGCCACCAGCCTTCTCAGCCTCCTCACCTGGGGGCTGCGGCCCACGATGGCCCGCTCCAGCTCGGGGTATTCTTTTACCGGCCTTACCTCCCGGCAGGTATCCTCCGGGGCCTGTTTCTCTTCGATCTTCTTCAGGAGAGGGAGTATGTGCCGGTTGTCGAAAGGCTTGGCCACGAAATCCAGGGCCCCTTTGCGCATGGATTCCACCGCCAGGGGGATGCTTCCGTAGCCGGTAATGATAATCACCTCCGTGGATGGAGAGACCTCGCTTTTGATCATATTCAGCAGCTCCAGGCCGTCCATCCCAGGCAGCCTGAGGTCGGCGATCACCACATCGATAAACTCCTGCTCGAGCAGATCGAAAGCCTTATGGGCGTTCTCCACTGCACTGACCTGGTAGCCGGCATCCGAAAGGTCTGCAGACAGGGTTATGCGCTTGGTCTTGTCATCTTCGACTATGAGTACTTTCATTTTTCCTGGAAATGCGATATACGGTTAAACAATGCCCTGTTTCGCCGCGCTGCCGTCTTCGGAATCCGCACCGCTGTTTGTCAGGTATAATCTATCTTAAATGGCCGGAGTGTCAAGGGAATGGCTGGCGGGTACGGAAACGGAGAAAATTGCCGGGTACGGCCTGTCATCCATGACAACCCGGGCAGGAGGTAAAAACCGGGCCGCCGGCGACCGGCCCGGCTGCGCGCCTGCGAGAGGAGCTTCAGCACCGCAGCCGGCACCGCCCTGCTGATAGAGCCGGGCACACATTTTGCAGCACTGCTGAATTAGTGTAAATCAGACAGCCTGAAAGCCATCCACTGTACCCAAGGGAACCGACCGCACCCGAAACGGAGAACCCGATGCATAAATGCCCCAGTTGTGGAAACATGACCCTGAATTTCAAATACGAATGCGGCGTAGCAGTTGCCCGCTGCACTAAATGCGACTACTTGAAAGCCTCCTGGCCCTATTATGAACAGGCAATAAAAAAGCTGCGCGAAGTCCGGAAAACCAAGACCTGTTCCAGCCCGCTGATCAATCTTGTCTGAAAGAAATTCTTGCCGCCCGGAAAAATCCCTTCCGGTTCCAGGCCCCTTCCATCCGGGGTGGCAACGCCTGTTTGCAGACAACCTCCCGGCTAGTCCCGGAGACTGACCGGTATCCCCTTCCCTTTCAAGTACCTCTTCGCTTCGGGGATCGAGATCTCCCCGAAATGGAAAATGGAAGCTGCCAGCACCGCCGATGCCTTGCCCTCGGCCACCGCCTGGTAGAGGTGCTCGAGCTTTCCGGCCCCTCCCGAGGCGGTTACCGAGATCCCGACCGCCTCTGCCACCGCCCGGGTCATCTCGAGATCGTACCCGTCCTTAGTGCCGTCGGCATCCTTACTGGTGAGCAGGATCTCCCCGGCGCCGAGATCTTCCACCTGCCTGGCCCAGCCGACTATCTCGATACCCGTGGGTTCCCCGCCGCCGCTGACCAAGACTTCCAGCCGGGGCCTGCCGGAGCCAGGAGGGTTTTTCACCCCGTCGACAGCCACCACCAGTCTCTCCCCGCCGAATTCCCTGGAAGCCTCCCGGACCAGCTGCGGGTTGCGGACAGCCACCGTATTGATCGAGACCTTGTCCACTCCCAGGCCGAAGAGGGCTTGCATGTCCTCGATATTCCTGATCCCCCCCCCGACCGCAAAAGGTACGGTAACTTTCTCGGCTACTTCCCTGACCCAGTCGATCCTGGTCCCCCTGTTCTCGACCGTGGCGGCGATATCCAGGAAAACCAGCTCATCGGCTCCCTGCTCGCAATAACTGAGAGCCGCCTCCACCGGGTCGCGGGCATCCCTGAGGTCGACAAACTTTACGCCTTTCACCACCCGGCCCTCTTTGATATCCAGGCAGGGGACGATCTTGACGATTTTTTCGGCCATCTTGCTCTCCTTAAATGAAATGTTCGGCTGTCGGCTT
>JAFGTO010000284.1 GCA_016934095.1 Candidatus Glassiibacteriota bacterium | reverse complement strand
GGGTATCCTTTTTCAAGTGCAAAATCGCTCAGCTTAGGTTTTTTAAATTTTATAGTTTCAAGTAGGAATAAAGTTTATAAGCTTTTTTCTCGATTACTGCGTTATCAATTGATTTATTTGCCATTCCAACTATCTGATATACTAGAAGTAATTTTATTCTTTAAAAAAGAATTTATTCTCATTATATCTAATACCCCCCTTCCCTCTGCGCCAGCAACATCATTATAGCACCTGAGATCTTCGCCTTTCCACCGCCATTGAAACCAGCCCCCGGATCGCAGGGAGATGCGCTACGGGACAAGAGCAGGGGCTGCCACGCCAGAAATGCTGGTGATACTGTCCCCCATGAACTCCCCCCAGGCACACCGCGAGGAATGCTCTCGGGCGTTCAATTCAACCGGAGGACTACCACGCAGTAAGTCTCCAGCTCCGGCACGATCACCGCCCGGCCGCCGCGGTAACGGGCCGGTTCCAGGTCCAGCGGCTGACTGCCGGGTGAAAGGAGCACCGCTTTGCCGGGACCGTTACCGGTCCCGGCAAAAATCACCGGGATATGCCGGGCCGGGTGGCCCGGCCAGCAGTTGACCAGGTGCACCTGACATTGCCGGCCTTTGCGGTAGTGCGCCGCAGCCACGTGAGGCTTCGTCTCCACGGTTACGGAAAACTCCTTCCCGCCCAGGCAGAAATAAAGCCCTTCCATGAAATCCTCCCAGTTCTGCGGCAGGTACCAGAAATCCGGATGCACAGTGTCGGCGGTCTCCGGCACTCGCGGGTGGTTCTGGAAACCGGGCAGCCAGAAAATCCTTCCCCGGCCGAGCTCGACCCCGGCCGTGCCTTTTTGTCCGGCTGCAAGGGCACCGGCACCGAGCAGACGCCAGAAATTATCCTGCAGGCCCCGTTGCCTGCGCCTCTGATCAAAAGCCCCGGTGGAGCCGACCACCGCCAAGGCGCCCCCCTGCTCGAGATACTGCCTGAGCAGGCCGATTTCCCGGTCGGAGAGGTTTTCCTGGGAGGCCAGCACCACGATCCTGTAGCGCTCGAGCTGCTCCCACTCCCGGTCAGAAAGCAGGGTGAAAGGCACGCGGTTCTGGATAAGCACCTGCTCCGCCTGGATGGTATTGAGGTTGGGGAGCCAGCCGCCGAAAGTCATGGACTCGTAATCTCGCATCACCCCGACATCTGCCAGGGTCTCCAGGCCGCGGTACAGGTCCTTGTTCCGGTGGAAAAAGTGTATGAGCTGCCGCATGGCGGCTTTCTTCCCGCTGTCGAGCGTATCTTCCGGAGTATAGAAATACCGGTAGGAATCGTCCAGGTCCACCCCGGCCGGCCAGTCCTCGACAATCCGGAAGCCCACATCCCCCAGGCACATGCGGTTGAAGGCCATGGCCTCGGCAAGATCCAGGACATTGTTCGAGTAGCTGAACAGGGCGTTGCCGAACTGCCGCGCCAGCTTGTACGAGCGGATCTTGCAGACCAGACGGTTACCTTCCGGGAAATAACGGGCGTGGTCGGGGTCCTCGCTCCAGAAGATGTCGGTATAGGGAAGCAGGCTGGCATGGTACATCCCGTGCGTGTAGGCCCGGTTCGCTCCGGCCAGGCCCAGGGGGTTGATTTCCATGACAACCTCCGGGTCGAGCGAATCTATGTGTTCGCTCAGCTCCCGGGTATAGTCGGCAAGGGCCTCGACCCGGAAGGTAGTCCATTCCTGGGCCAGGGGGTCTGTAACCGGCAGCATCGGGCTCCTCTCCAGCCTGGGCGGCTCGACCAGGGAGACATCGCTGAAACCGAAGAGCTCTCTCCGCTGTCCGTCGGTGTAACCGGTCTCGAGCCGCCGGCGGAAGAGTGCGCGGATATTCTCTGTCCGGCCGATATCGAAAGCGAACAGCGAGCTGGTGTTGTCGAAATGTATCAGGTTCATGCCGTATTCCCTGACCGCCCGGGTGACTATACCCTTGATATGCTCCCGGTAACCCGGATGGGTGCAGTCCGCCCGGTCCCTGAAATACTGGGTGGCTGAATAATTTATCCTTTCCCCCTGCCGGTCGAGCTGGACCCAGGAGCGGCTCTCCGGTATTTCCCTGTACAGGGTCTCATTGAACAGGGTGGAGCCGATATAGGCGCCCAGGTACATGTCATTCCCGCGGCAGAGCCTGGCCAGTTTTTTCACGTAGCTCAGCTCGGTCTCCTCCGCCTCCATGCCCAGCCCCTTGTAGAAGTGGGTGATAATCATGTTCACCCCGCTTTCTTTCAGGCCGAGCACTGCCTCGGGGCTGTGTTCCCATTCGTAGCGGGCGCGGTAGTTTGTCGGCACCGGCCCCCGCCTGACCCGGAAGGCCAGGGGCTCCCAGTTGCCGGCCAGACAAATGCCGTTCTCCAGCCACCAGCGCGGGCGTGGCTTACTGTCCGTGTCCGCCGGCACTTCCGCACAGTACAAAACACCCGCAAGCAGGCTAAGCCACAGTAACCGGACCGGCCTTTTCATCCCGAACCTCCGTCAGCGGTAATGATTTATTGGCCCAAATCGAAGATTCCCCGCGGCAGGCCGCTGGGAATGCGCTCGGGCGGTCAATTCAATCATAGCATTTTTCCCGGCCTGATACAATCGGTTTCTCCACGGTCCAGGCTCCCTGCAAGCCGGGATATAATTTTTGAAACTTTATCCGGTGATGCGTTGTCCAATCAAACAAGCGGATGTATTGACCGGAAAACAATCTTAATGGAGGCAACGATGACCACCGGCGAAAAAATCCTGCTCTATGTCAAGACTCTGCTGACCCTGACAGTTTATTTCATCATCTTCAGCTCACCCTTATTCCTTTGATAGAGCCATGGACATCCCCTGATCCTGGCCGCTCTTGATTAAAAAAGTGCGGCCTTTTTGTTTCCCGCTGGACCTGGCTGTAAACATTGCATTTCTCCCCGCCTTAGATCTCTAGAAACTCTCCTCCCTGAAACAGCGTCCGAATATAATGGAAGGTAAATACGATAAAGTCTTTCCGGAGGCAAAAATTTCTGCAACATTTCCTCTCCCGGCCCGTTGATCTGACATCCTGATGATTGCAGTTCCAATATAAACTTTCCACGATCACTCCAGATGCCGGCTGTTTTTACCCTCGACCCAGGGGAGACGGAATGAAACGCTTTTTTCTTTACCTTACGATACTGGGAGTGTTATGTATATCAGTAGTCGTGCTCCAGGCAGCCCTTAAAGGATCCACCAGTGCGAAAGCCGCTCCAGCATATACCGAGACCTCCAGTTGTACCCGGGCCGCCGGACATGCCGAAGCCCCCGGTCATACCCCGGCCGCCGGCTGTACCCGCGCCTCCGCGTGTGCCGGAGCCACCGGTCATGCCGAAACCGCCGCATGTGCCGAAACCGCTCAAAATGTGAAATGTTGCCAGTGCGCTGACTGCCCCGAGGCAGATGGCTGCGACAAGTGCGCCGATTGTGCCGGAAAAACGGCCTGTGCCAACAGCGCCGGATGTCCCCGCAAAACAGCCTGTACCGGGCGCACTGAATAAGGCCTACCTAAGTTCCGGATTAAAAAAGGCCGCACCCCCCAGGGAGTGCGGCCTTTTTTAGTGTACCCTGCCATGGCCTGATTATCCGGGCGGCAGGCTGCTTTCAGACAAACCTCTCTACCTTGCCGAGGCTTTCCCGGCCAGTTCTCCAAGCTCGAGGCGGGCGGCATCCCACTGCCGTGGGTCGTGGCTCCAGACATCGATGTCGCCGATACTCTCCTTGCCGAACGGCCGGCCGACAATCCTGTTCACCACTGCATCGACCCGGTCCGGGCCGCCGTCCAGCCCGCTCAGCAGCCTCATCAGCTCGTACTCTTCGACTCCATCCCGCATGTTCTTGAGACGGACCGTGCTACAGGGCACATCCACCGAGGGTACGATGTTCGGGGCATACGCTCCCAGGGCGTTGCCATTGGAGGTGCGGATACGCAGGGGACTGCCCTGCTCGCGGGTGGCATGCTGCCAGGTGGCCGGTGTGAACCAGGCGGCTTCCCAGCGGCAGCCGATACCCCAGCTGCACCAGGTCAGAGTGCGGTATTTCCAGCAAGCCCAGCTGATAAGCCTTTCGTTGGTCAGCTCGAGATCGAGGAACGTGCTGCTGCCGACCCAGGAGTTCTCCCGCCGCTCATACAGCAGCGGGCCGTAAACCCAGTCCTTTATCCCGAGCTCCCGGTAAGCCAGCACGGTCTCCATGTCGTAGCCCACGGTATGACAGCACCAGTAATCGATAGCCTCGTGGATCGTTTCCATGGCTTCCCTGCTGTAGCTGCCGTCCACCCGGTAGAAAGCCTCCGGGAAATACTGTTTGAACAGCTTGCCGTAATAAACCATCCTGTCCCAGGCCTCAGGGAAATAAGACTCGTCCAGGCCGCCCTGGAACACTATCAGCCGCGTTTTCTGCGGGTCGGCCATCGAAAGGATGTGCTCCCGCACCTGACGGATGGCAGAGATATAAACCGCCCGGTTCTCAGGCTTGCGCTCCTGCTGCATGTCGCCCACGTCCGGCCAGCCCGGCCTGGTTATCCCCCGGTGGTCGCGGTAGCAGTCGAACGGCAGCACGTACTGTTCCAGCGGCTCTCCATATCCCGGCCCGCTGTAGCCGTATTTTTCGGTGAAAGCCTCGCCGGTGAAATATTTTCTCAGCCTGCTGTCGAACCCGGTCCAGTCCAGCACTACCTCTCCGGAGCCGGTGATTTCGATCCCCGGACGGTAGGCATAGTCGAAGGGAACGATCCGGTGCCTCTTGAAAAGCTGGTAAAGCTCCAGCTCGAGATCCTCATCCAGGTTTTTCATGAAGCCGCCCTGCTGAAGGTTTCCTGCCAGGTTGTTCCGGTTCGGCAGGGCGAAATCCCAGACCTCGAGGGCCACGGGCAATTTCCTGGAAACGCCGCCGACTCTTACCGTGATCTCGCTGCGGTACACTCCGGGCGGCGCAGCTTCCCGGGCGAAAGGCACGAACTGGTCGACCCAGATTACCTGGAAGCGCTGGTTCTCTATCCGGTTGCGGAAATCGGGCAGCCGCAGCGGGTACCACAGCCGGCCCTGGCGTTCCGGGTCGGTCTGCAGTTGGTCCAGCGGTATCAGGGCATCCGGGTACCAGCCTGGGCCGTAAGAGGTGCGCTCGTAACCCGAGGAGGGGGTGCGGACCTCGACCGACCATTCGAGAAAGAGCTCCGGCTCCACTTCGAGCCGCACCCCGTTTCCGCTAAAGGGCTGCATCCGGACGGAGATGTCATCCAACTCTCCCTCCGGTCCCTTGGCGATAACCAACTGGAACGAGACATATTCTCCGCGGGCGGCGTGCAGCTCCACGGTTTCCCCGTCAAACACCCAGTTGCGCACCGGCAGGTCGCCGAGCGGCTCCATCCGGTAGAT
Source organism: Candidatus Glassiibacteriota bacterium (assembly GCA_016934095.1). GTDB lineage: Bacteria > Gemmatimonadota > Glassbacteria > GWA2-58-10 > GWA2-58-10 > JAFGTO01. Next base: position 2,925 of record JAFGTO010000284.1, on the reverse strand, counting down.
ATCGGGGCGGTCCTCGATGATTTTCCCGTTAACCGGGTCCAGGCGCACCGAGGAAGGCAGGGCGCCGATCCACCAGGTCGAATCGACCTGCGCACGCAGCGGCCGGGCGGAATAAAGCAGGCACAAGCCTGCCAGGGCGATAGTCAGAAACCTCGTTATTACTGGCATCTTCCCTCCGGGTCGTAAGGTGAACAGTCCGGGATGGACCGGGTCGAACAGATAAAATTTCATCCCCGGCCGCTGCGAGCCGACCAGACAGCGATCCCGGTCAGCTTCAGGAAAACTATCCCGCCAAGCCCGGAGAGTCAACCTGAATGACGCCGAAAACCCTTGCCACCCTGCTTGCAGGCGCCGGCCAATAATCTTCCGGAACTTGAAAAGACTGCCGGACCGCGGCCCGCGCGCTTGAATTTTAAGTCCCACAGTATTAGTATTGATCGTCCGGACAGCCTGCAGCAGGCTGAAAGAAGTCCGTAGGGGCGGTTCGCGAACCGCCCCTACTAATGCCTTCGCGAGCCTTTGGAGGCGAGCGCAGGCGGGCGACAAATAATCGACAAATACTTAAAAATCGAATATTCTCTTTGAGCTTGGCTCAAGGGAAATCTTCAATCCAAAGACAGATGAATCCTGACAGCGAAAAAAGCAGCCCCAGGCTCAGTGTAGTCATGTCGGTCTATAACGGAGGCAAATATCTGGACGAGGCCTTGCAAAGCACGCTGGGGCAGTCGTTCAGGGATTTCGAATTCATCGCCATCGATGACGGCTCCGGGGACGATACCTGGGCGGTCCTTTCCAGGTACGCGGCAAGAGACCCTCGCCTGGTGCTCCGCAGGAACGAGCGGAACATCGGTCTTACCAGGTCGCTGAACCTCGGACTCGAACTTGCGCGCGGCGGGTACCTGGCCAGGATGGACGCCGATGATGTCTGCCTGCCTGGCAGGTTTGCGGCACAGGTGGAGTACCTTGACCGGAACCCCCGGGTCGGGGTTGTGGGGACAAGCGTACAGGTCATAGATGAGCACGGCAACCTGCTCTACGAGCGCTTGTCCGCCGCGGACGACGAGTCCCTGAAAGCCGAGCTGCTGCTGAAGAACAATGCTTTCGCCCACGGGTCTGTCATGGCCCGGACTGAGCTGCTGCGCCAGGCCGGGGGGTATGATGAAAAAATCCCCTTTGCCCAGGACTACGACCTCTGGTGCCGTCTCAAGCCCCTTACCAAATTTGCCGGCCTGCAGCAGAGCCTGATCCAATGGCGCAACAGGCAAACCGGCATCTCGAACCTGGACCGCCGCGCCCAGCTTAAGTGTTCCCTGGAAACCTCGCTGCGGAACCTGGCTGAAGAATTCAAAGACGGGTCTATCGACAGGGAAGCCTACCGGAGGGTCTGGTGGGCGTATCACGGGTTCCTCGAGAGCTACCGGACCGGGGATATCGGCAGGCTCGGCCCGCTTTGGGAGCTGCTGGCCTCCAGGGCGGGGCTGATGCAGAAGACGAACCGGGGGTTCAGGGACCTGGCTTACGCCCTGCTGGCGAATTCCGAGGTAAGGGACGGGATCAGGCTGCTCTGGATCTGCGGCAGTCGCCTGGGACAGAAGGCGAACCCGGCCACGGCCCTGAAAAGCCTGCTTAAATCCCTGTTAAGCATAAAGAAAACGAAGCCCTGAAAGAAAATAGCCTGCCTGCTTCCCAGGTGCTATGACCGGATAACAGCGGGCCTTCCCCATCGGTACCGGGCCTCGCTCCCCCCTGCCCGGCCTGCAGCCAACCCTCTGTCCTCAAACCCCGGCTTCGTGCATGATCGGGCAGCCCAGCTCGCTCAGGTGGAACAGGTGGAAAGCCCGCTGGCCGTTGTAATCCAGGATCCGCAAGTCGTCAGTCTCACGCAGGTCCCTGGTAACCACTGCAAAATGTCCGCCGTAGCGCTCCCTGGCTGTCTCCAGGGGGATCTCGTAGGCGATGAACTTGTCGATCCCCTTGCCGGAGAGCTTCTCGATCAGCGAGGGGTGGTCCAGGGCATCGTACGAGGTCAGGATGATCAGCGGGCTGCTACCGGTGAAAAGCAGCGCGGTCTTCATGGTCCCTTACCTCCCTTTTGGTGGAAAGAACAGGGCAATCAAAATACCCTGACAATCTTCAGCTTAGCCTGCAGAGGGCCGGCCGGGAAAATAGCCGGCGGCCGGAATAGTCCTCCCGGGTTTCCGAGAGGAACACCCCGCCTGTTTCATTTTAGCTTCCGCAAGCCGGATGTTCAAGTGGGGTGTTGAAAAAAGACAGCACCGCACCGGTGTCAGGTCTCATAATTGTTGAGTTTCCCCTTGTCCTCGATTATACTGACACTGACCGTTCCACCGGCTTTCAGCTCTTCACGGGGAGCACTCATGCACACAGAACGAAACCTACTCAAAACACTGTCTTTAACGCTGATCTGCTGTATTTCCGGCGGGGGGTGCACGAAAAAAATGGAAGATTACCAGTCGGCGGACCTAGTGCTGCTTAACGGCAAAATCGTAACGATGGACGATCAGGGGACTATTGCCGAGGCGGCGGCCTGCAAGCTCGGGAAAATACTCGCTGTCGGCGGGAACGATGAGGTCCGGCGGTCCATCGGCAGGCTCACCAGGGTGATAGACCTCAAGGGCAAAACCGCAGTTCCCGGGCTGATCGACTCGCACTGCCATATCACCGGCACGGCCTTGGAGATGGAAGGCTTGGTCGACCTCAGCGAGGAAGCCGGGGTCGGGTCGCTGGAGGATATCGGGCGGAAGATCGCCGAGCGGGCCGGGACCCTGCCCGCAGGCGAATGGATCAGTGGCGCCCGGGAGGATGACTACAAGCTGGCGGAGAAACGCCACCCCACCAGGTGGGACCTCGACCAGGCGGCTGCCGGCCACCCGGTTATCATCTCCACGGTGGGCGGGCATTTCG
>JAFGTO010000283.1 GCA_016934095.1 Candidatus Glassiibacteriota bacterium | reverse complement strand
GCTGCTATGGGTCACCGTCTCCATGATCACCGATCGCTGCTCAGAGATGATCTCGTGGAACATGTGCTTTCCCATCTCGGTGCGTACTTCCGAATAGATGATGTCATCCAGGCGCGACTGGGCCCCAGCCTCGTTCTGGACAGTCATCATGAACTTGAGCGGATCGATGACTTTCCACTTGGCATAGTTGTCCACGATCAGGGTTTTCTTGTCCTGGGTCAGCACCTCGGTGGGCGCACTGTCGTAATCCAGCAGGCGTTTTTCGAAAACGTGCAGCTTGTTGACAAATGGCAGCTTGAAATGCAGTCCCGGCTCTGTGACCGTCCTCACCGGCGCGCCGAACTTGGTGATCTGCACCTGTTCGGTCTCGAACACCCGGTAGACCGAGTTGCCCAGCACGATCAGCAGCAGGATCAGGACTACCAGGATAACTGAAAGGCTTCGACTCATTTTTTCTTCCTCTGTTTTGTCTGAGTTATCGGAGTAATTCCCCTGGCTATTGCTGCCTGAGGGTCCGCATGTCCAGCAGCGGCATCAGGCCCTCGCTGTCCTTGACCTTGGCAATGTATTTCTGCAGTCCCGGCAGGATTTTCTCCATGGTCTCGAGGTACATCCTTTTCTCGGTCACGGCCGGGGCTTTCTGGTACTCGGTGAGCATTTTCAGGAAGCGCTGCGAATCCCCCTGCGCGCGCAGGACGCGCTCTTCCTTGTAGCCCTCGGCCTGGCGCATGATCTCCTCGGCCCGGCCGCGGGCGCGCGGAATGATGTCGTTCTGGTATCCCTGGGCCTGGTTTTCCAGCCGGCTGCGGTCCTCCAGGGCACTGGCCACGTCCTTGAAGGCATCGATCACCTGGGCCGGCGGGTGCACGTCCTGGAGCTGGACCTGTATCACCACTACGCCGGCCTGGTAGAGGTCGAGTATCGACTGCAGGCTGGCCAGGATCTCGCTCTGTATCTCGAACTTACGGTCAGTCAGGGCGTCATCGATGTTGTGCGTGCCGACCACCTGGCGCAGGCTGGCCTCCGCCGCCTTCTGCACGGTACCACTCTGTTCGCGCACCTTGAACAGGTAGTCCTCGGCATCCTTGATCTTGTACTGCACGATCATGTTGATATCGATGATATTCTCATCGCCGGTGAGCATCAGGCTCTCCTGGGGCACCGACTGGTAGCGGGCCGGCGGGCCGGCGCTCACCGTGCGGAAGCCGATCTCGACCCGCTTGACCTCGGCCACCCTAGGGGTCTCCACGGTCTCGATCGGGTACGGCAGGTGGTAGTTCAGGCCCGAGCCGGTGACCTCGCTGATCTTGCCGAAACGAAGCTCCACACCCGCTTCATCGGTGGCCACCATGTAGATCCCGGAAGCCAGCCAGATGGCCAGCACCAGCACTAACAGCCCCAAGATCATTTTCTGGCTCAGCTGGGGCAGGTTGAACTCCGGGATGTTGATTTCGAATTCCTGGTTTCTAGGCATAGGCCCCTCCACGGGCTGAAAGCTGAGGCGGCTCCACGGCCGGATCCCCGGCAAAGCCCGTAATACAGGTTGAAAAGTCGTGCACGGGTATCTGTAAAGCTTAATCTACCGGCCGGTCGAGAGGTTTGTCAAGTGAAAGGGTGCATCGGGCAAGATAAATGGAAATGGGAAACAACCGGTATCCGGAAGACAGAATACCGGGGGGTTACCTGCCGGGAAAAGCAGCAGCCACAGCCTGTTGTTATTTAATGTAATACTTTATATTTATGAAGTATCTTACTTTATTTTAGAGGAATGCGAGATAATCATTGGCCTTCAGGCGAAGACTGAAGTCAGCCCCGAAGGGGACAATAATCCCGGCTAGAGCTCTGCATAAAGAGGATGACTCAGGTACCTCTCCCCTGTGCTGGGCAGCACAGCCACGATCAGCTTGCCCTCGTTCTCAGGGCGCCTGCCTACCTCCAGGGCGGCATAGACCGCGGCACCAGAGGAGATCCCCATGAAGATACCCTCCTCGCGGGCCAGCCTGCGCGCAGTCTCGGTGGCCTGGTCGGAGCTCACTTGGAAAACCTCATCCACCGCCTCCAGGTCAAGCACATCCGGCTTGAAACCCGCACCGATCCCCTGTATCCTGTGGGGTCCCGGGGCCCCGCCGGAGAGGACCGGGCTTTCGCTGGGCTCCACGGCCACGGCCCTGAACCCCGGCTTGCGCCGCCTGATCACCTCGGATATCCCGGTGATCGTGCCGCCGGTGCCCACCCCGGCAACCAGGATGTCCACCTCGCCATCGGTGTCTCGCCAGATCTCCTCGGCCGTACTCAAGCGGTGTATCTCGGGATTGGAGGGGTTCTTGAACTGCTGCGGCATAAACCCGCCGGGGGTCGAAGCCACCAGCTCCTCGGCCTTCTCCACTGCGCCTTTCATGCCCTGGTCGCCGGGGGTGAGCACCAGCTCCGCCCCCAGAGCCTTGAGGATCCGCCTGCGCTCCACGGTCATGGTCTCCGGCATGGTGAGGATCAGGCGGTACCCCCGGGCCGCAGCCACGAAAGCCAGCGCTATGCCGGTGTTGCCGCTGGTCGGCTCAACAATCACCGAATCCCTGTTCAGCCTGCCCTCTTTCTCGGCGGCATCTATCATGTTCACGCCGATCCGGTCCTTGACCGAGCCCAGCGGGTTGAAAGACTCCAGCTTGACCACTATCCTGGCCCCCACACCCTTGGCCACCCGGTTCAGCCTGACCAGTGGGGTGTTCCCCACCGTTGCGGTGATGTCATCGTAGATGCGTGCCATTGAAAGGCCTCCTCTGATTTACCCGCCCGCCTGCGGCGCCCGGGCCGCCTGCAGGGAGACTAATAGCGATTGAATCATCATAATCCCGATAGTCTTTGTAGGGAATATAGTCCCATACAACTGAAAAGTCAATACCGGCGGGCAAGTATCCCGGAATCGAACCTCTGGAAGAACGGGAGTCGGCGTTTAATAGCTATTGTCAAAACAATCTTTCGATTTGATTTTCTTCGGTTCAGGGCGGAAACAGTCCTCACGGGTTCTCCGGTCTCAGCCAGGCCCCCTCCCACCTGCCCATACTATTGTCATGTTTATCCATTGTTTTCTACGGGAATAGAGCTTATCCACCAAATCGTGAAAAAAAGTTTTGGAAAAAGAAATGGGGGTGCGGGGGAAAGGAGAAGAACCTTTTCCAAAAGGTTTTCTCCTTTCCCCTGCAATCTGTTTTAAGAAAAAATTTTAATAATTGCTTTAAAGGCCGTGCTTCAACAGGTGGCGGCGCAGTTTCTCCAGGGCGCGGGCGCGGTGGCTGACCCTGTTTTTCTCACGGGCGCCGAGCTGGGCGAAACTGGCCTTGAGCGGCGGGTAGAAGAAGACCGGGTCGTAGCCGAAACCGTTACGGCCCACCGGCTCGTTGAGGATCCTTCCCTGGCAGGAGCCGGTGAAAGTAACCAGGGTGCTGCCCGGCCTGCAGAGGGCCAGGCAGCAGAAAAACCTCGCCCTGCGCTCGCCCTGCCCCAGGCCGTCGAGCTTTTCCAGCAGCAGTGCGACATTCTCGCTGTCCGTGGCATGGTCTCCGGCGAAGCGCGCGGAGCGTATCCCCGGAGCCCCTTCCAGGGCCTCCACTTCCAGGCCGCTGTCATCCGCCAGGGCTGCCATTCCGGTACACTGCTGCCAATGACGGGCCTTGGCAGCGGCGTTCTCGCAGAATGAGCTCCCCTGCTCGTCAAAGGCCGGCACCGGCCCGGGCAGCTCATCCGGGCCTATGACCTGCAGGACCAGGCCCTCCAGCAGCTTTTTCAGCTCCCGGACCTTGCCCGGGTTGGCCGAGGCCACCAGCAGCTTGGGC
>JAFGTO010000282.1 GCA_016934095.1 Candidatus Glassiibacteriota bacterium | reverse complement strand
CGACCCCCTTACCGGTGCTCCGGACCTGCGCATGATAGCTCCCGAGGTGCTCGAAAGAATAGTACTGACCTCCGGCGGGTTCGGCGGGCCGCGCGGCGGCGCTCAGGAGGTCCACCTGGTAACCCGGCGGGCGGACCCCGCCCAGTCGCAGTCCAGGATGGGCATTTACGGCGGCTCCTACCAGATCAACAAGGTGGGTGGAGGCTTGAGGAGAAGGCTTTTCGGCTCGGCGGCCCTTCACGTGGATATCAACAAGATCGAGCAGCGCACCGAGGACCTTACCCTCAAGGTCGAGCAGGTGCAGTATTTCACCCGCCTGGAAAAAAACCTGCGCGGCGCTGCGGTCATCAGCCTGGAGGGGCTTTTTTTCTCCAACGACAGGAACCCGCGCGGCACGGTCGGCAAGCTCAAGCAGAAAAACACCCACCTCCACGCGGCAATTACCGGACGGCTGGGAGAACGGGCGGGATACCGCCTGGGTTACCGCTACGCGGTCAGCACCCATCCTTTCCTGCAGGATGGCCGGGCCGTGCACCTCAAGGCCCGGGCGGACGGTTACCAGGCCCAGTTCGTACTCAGGCCGGGCAGGGGCCTGGCCGTGGGGATCGACTTGCAGGGTGAGAGGAACCGGCCGCTGGATTTCCAGGACATCCTGCCGGAAGACCTCTCGCTCTCCATTCACAGCCAACTGGGGTTCCTGCGCCTGCAGGCCCCGGGAGGTCTCAGGCTGCATGCCACGGGCGGGCTGAGGCAGGTGCCTGGAAGTGCGGGCACGAAAGCGGTGCTCGACCTCGGGGCTTCGAGGAGCTTTTCCGGCAGGGTGTCCGCTTTCCTGGCCTGGAAAAGAGATGTATCCTACCCTGATTTGGCAGCTTTATACTCGCTTTCCTGTTCCGGGGCCGGAATGGAAGACTGCAGGCCGGCCAGGCTGGACATGCTCGACGGCGGCCTGGAATTCAAGCCGGCCGGACTGGGAGTGTTGCGCGCGGGGCTGACACACCGCCGCCTGAGCGGGCAGGCGGTCTCCGGGTTCAGCCCGGACCCGCTGACCGCCGGGGAATACACACCGCTGGATTACACGGTGAACGGCTTTTATTACCGTTACGAGGGCCGGGTCTGGAGCGTTTTCGAGCTGACGGCGGAAGGGGTGGAGCTGTTCGACCCGCCGGCCGGGGTGAGCTACCTGGCCCGCCGCCGTCATACTGCAGTGCTGGGGTTCGAGACCAGCCTGCTGCACGGGGACATGGGATTCGGCCTTCAGGCGGAGGTGGTCTACGAGGGCGAATTCTTTTTCCCGCTCGGCAGCGCTCAGGCCGCCGGTCTCGCCAGGCAGCCGGGCAGGGTCAATTTCGGCGGCAGCGGGCTGCTGCGGATAATCGACCTCACCATCTACTGCCGTCTCGACCACCTGATGAGCGATTACTACAATGGCATCGACCCGTTCAGGCTGCCCGGGCCGCGGGCAATATTCGGCCTGAACTGGGAGTTCCGCAACTGATTTACCTTCCGGGCAAGACCCTTTCCCGCCTGTAAATATATTTTGAGAATCAGAAACAAAATCTATAACCAGGGGTACTACTAGCAACCTTTGAGGAGCAAGATGTACAAAGACTACATTGTTATCCTGACAGCAGCCGTCCTGACGGCTGCCGACTGTTCGCCTTCACAGGGTTTTCCCATCCAGGGCGGAGGAGCCGTGAGAAGTACCGCAAGCAGCAGGCCCGCAGCGGTCGAGTTCCCGGAGTATGCCGGGTGGCTGAACACCGACCGGCCTTACCGGCTGAGCGATTTCAGGGGCAAGCTGGTGCTGCTGGATTTCTGGACTTACTGCTGCATCAACTGCATGCACGTGCTGCCTGACTTGAAGAAGCTCGAGCGGAAATATCCCGAGCTGGTGGTGATCGGCGTACATTCAGCCAAGTTCACCGGGGAGCAGGACCTGGAGAATATCAGGGAGGCGGTGGTGCGCTACGATATCGAGCACCCGGTGATCAACGATTACCGTTTCGAGCTGTGGCGCAGCTACGGGATCCGTGCCTGGCCCTCTTTCGTGCTGATCGACCCGGCGGGCCGGGTGGCGGGCTCGGCTAACGGGGAAGGCCTCTACAGCCTTTTCGACCAGTACATAGCCGGGCTTATCGACGAGTTCGAGCCTCAGGGCTTGCTGAAAAGGGAGCGGTTCGAGTTCAACCTGGCTAAATTTGGCGAATCCAGGAGCTTGCTCTCGTACCCCGGTAAGCTGGAGGCGGATGAAGAAGGCGGCCGGCTGTTTATCAGCGACTCCAACAATGACCGCATCCTGGTGGTCGACACGGAAGGCCGGATCCTGGAAGTGATCGGCAGCGGGATCGAGGGTAACGAGGACGGCTCGTTCGAAGAGGCGAAGTTTTTCAGGCCGCAGGGCATGGCATATGATCCGGCTGCCGGGGTACTCTACATTGCCGACACGGAGAACCATACTGTCAGAAAGGCCGACCTGGCTTCCCGCACGGTAACCACCATCCTGGGCACCGGGGTCCAGGGCCGCGGCATCCTCCAGGCCGGGACAGGCACGGAGGTGGCTCTCAACTCTCCGTGGGACCTGCTGCTGGAAGCAGGGGAGCTGAGGATCGCCATGGCCGGGCCGCACCAGCTCTGGACCATGAACACCGCCACTTATCGCCCTGAGGTTTTTGCAGGCACGGGCAGGGAGGACCTGCTGGACGGTCCCGCGCTGCAGGCACAACTGGCTCAGCCCTCGGGCCTGGCCTCCGGTGGACGCGCGGTTTATTTCGCGGACAGCGAGACCTCCTCGGTCAGGAAAGTAGAGGACGGCAGGGTCAAGACCCTGGTCGGCAGCGGCATCTTCGATTTCGGCGATGTGGATGGGGACTTCCGGCAGGCCCGTCTCCAGCACCCCTTAGGCGTTTTCTGGCACGGGGGCCTGCTTTACGTGGCTGATACCTACAACAACAAGGTCAAGGTACTCGACCCGGCCGGCCGCAAGGTGGCCACACTGATCGGCACGGGTGAGTCCGGCAGGCGGGACGGCCCGGCAGGCGAGGCCACACTCAACGAGCCCAACGGCCTGGTGTTTCTCAGGGGAAAGCTTTACATCGCGGACACCAACAACTCCCTGGTGAGGGTCTACGACCCCGGACGGGATTCGGTCGGGACACTCGGCCTGAGCGGCCTGGAAAAACTCAGCCGGGGCGAATTCCCGAATGCCAGGAAAGTTATGCTGCCGGGAAAGAGGGTCAGCCCGGAGGTCAGGGAGCTGGAGGTGTCAGTCGAGCCCGGACGAGGTTTGGAGATTAACCGGGAGGCGCCCAACCGCCTCGAAGTTTCTTCCTCCGACCTGGCCGTGGCCAGGATACTTCCTTTCACCGACCCTTCCGGGGATTTCAAGGTCAAGGTGCCGCTGGATCTTTCCGAGGGTGAGACCACCCTGAAAGTGGAGCTGGAGGTTTATTACTGCGAGACTGACTGGAAATCGCTCTGCTTCGTGGAACAGGTGGTTTTCGAGCTTCCCCTGGTGGTAACCGGATCCGGCGACCGCAGCCTGCAAATCCTCCACCGGCTGAAAATGTAATTTTTTTCCTATTTTAACTATCACTTAAAAGTACCGGGGCATGCCTGTACCCTGACTGCCGGTTTTCGCCCTGCACCTCTCAGCCTTCTATTTTACCTGCCTTTTGATTGCCTTAAATTACTAATATATAATAGGTTTGAGGTCCGTTTTATTAAAGCAGCCCTCGGAAATGTACGATAACTAAGAGGGAAGCCGCCGAAACGGCCGGGCGCTGGTTCGTTTCTTGCATATAAACCTGTCCCAGGCAGCGTTGCACCTTTGGCAGCGATGCAGAAATCCGGCTTCCGCCCGGGGCGAATTGTCAAGACTGCGGTTTTTATCAACAAGGGCTGCGTGCCGATGGATGGAAAAGTGCGATTGTTGCGTTATTGTTTATTATTCCTTTTGCTCGGCTGGCGGGTATTGTCTGCGGACTGGTCGGTGGTCAAGGCTCCCGAGGCCAAAGTATATTCATCTCCAGGGCCGGACGGGGTTGTGCTGGACGTGATTTCTTCGGGAATGATGGTTGACGTGATGAAGAGCGAAGGCGGGTGGGCCCAGGTGGAGCTGCCCGGGACAGCCGAAATGGGCTGGGTCGAGCTGCGATTTCTGGGAAAGGCTTCCGAGCCTGACAGAGCCGCGGCTAAGTTGAGCGGCCAGCAGTGGCTGGCCCCTGAAGAAATGAGCCGGGTACGGGGTCATCTCGACAGAACGGGCGGCTCTCTGGCGGGTGTGGAGCAGCGCCTGGACAGCCTGCTGGCCGCCCTGGCAGGTCTTGAAAAGCCCGGTTACCGTCCGGCCAAACACAAAAAAACTCCCAAAATTACGCAGCAGCCCGAGGCCGAGGAGCCGATGACCCTCGGACAGATACGGGAATACTCCTGGAGTAACCGCTTTTTCATGGGTAAGTACCTGAAAGGCGGAGAGGACCTGTTCGGCCTCGGGTTTTCCCGTATGGTCGACGACCGGGGACGTGCCGAGGTCGATTTCGAAGCCTGCTACGCTCTAGGGGATGACAGCGGCAGCAGGGATGATTTCATCGACTGGAACCTCGGTTTCCGTTACAGCCTGAAGCCTGCGACTTACCGGATCTACCCCTTCCTTTCCATGTACGGTGGCATGCGCCACCACCTGAAAGTGTTCCCCGGCCGGGATGTCAGGATGCTCCAATGTTCCCCGGGGTTGGGTATCACCGCCGAGCTGGGCCGGGTGTTCATCCTGGGCATCGAAGCGCGTGCGGTGTTTCTCTTCCATGGTGGGGAGCGCACCGATGAAGGCCGGATGGCCTTTACCTGTCTCTACCGCTATTGATCCTCCCGGCAGCCGGAAAGATTGCCAAGCTTGCCCGATAATTTTAAATTGATTTTTTAAGGTTCCATGACGGACGGGTTTGCCCGCCCGGTCAGTATTTTTTACCGGTGCAGCCCGGTTCAATGCCGGCCTTCAGCGGCCGATAGCACTGGATACGCGGCTGAAATCCATGGTCAAAGAGCTCCTCGGACAAAATCTATGCGAAAGATCTCCTGTATAGTCCTGTCTGCCGGCCAGGGAACCCGCATGGGGGACAGCCGGGTCCACAAGGTGTGTTGTCCGGTGTGCGGCAAGCCGGCGATCCTCAGGGCCCTCGAATGCTACAGGGAGTGCGGCCTGGACCCGGTAGTCGTGGTGGTCGGGGCCAGGGCGCGGGAAGTGATGGCCACCGTGGCCTCCGGGTGCCCGGAGGCGAAGTTCGCCTTCCAGCCCAGGAGGCTGGGCACCGGCAACGCCGTACGCACCGGGTACGAGGTGTTGAAAAGAATTGACAGGGACCCCGAGGTGCCGGTGCTGATCACCATGGGAGACAAGGTTGTCTCGCCGGAGGCGGTCGAGCGGCTGATCGAAAGCTACTTCAGCCGCGGCAGGCCGGCCATGGCTTTCTGCACCGCTCCGCGCAGCGAGTGGGCCAGCGGGAGGGTGGCCAAAGATGAAAGCGGAAGGCTGATCGGTATTTTCGAGCGCCAGGACATCCGCCGCGCGCTGTTTGCCGGCCGCCTGCTGGACCTCTGCCTGGAGAACAGGCCGCTGGCTGCCGGGCAGGTCAAAGAGCTGATCGATGAAATGGGGTCCGGCTTTTCCACTTCCAAGCTGCTGCCGGAGGATTTTGTCAAACTGGTGCACGAGCAAGTGGAGCTGCGGCCGGCAGTTATCCGGGAGTTTTTCACCGACAGCGACCGTCTCGTTCCCTCCGGCGACCGCTCGTTCGATCCCCGCCGGATCGAATCGTCGAGCACCCACCTGAACGTTTCCCTCTACCTGATAGGCAAAAAAAATCTCGAGGAAGGGCTTAGCTCGCTGAAGCCCGGCAACGCCCAGGGAGAGGAATATTTCACCGACCTGGTCAACCAACTGATTTTCCGCTTCCGCGAGGAGGGAGACGAGACCCGGCGGGTGGTGGACGTTCCGCTGGCGGATGCCAGGATGGTGATGTCTTTCAACAACCGGGAACAACTGAGAAAGATCGAATCCCTGCTGAAACTCGAAGTCTAGCTGTTCCTGCCCGAAGCCTCCCGGCCTTTGCCGTTTTGCATGACGCCGGCACGGCCCTGCCGGTCATTCTATCCTCGCTCCGGCCGCACGGACTCCCGGCGAAACCCGGTGCTTTTACTGTCTCTCTTAGTTCCTGCTCCTTTGCACCAGCGACAAGTATCTATTAAATTAATATTGGCCTATCCGCAGGCTTTTGTTATTTTGTCAGTCAGGTTATTTGATTGTCTGCAACATGGCGGCTGTCTGTATTTTTACCAACTCAGGAAAAGGCAGGATGAAACTCGGCTACGAGACCCTTGACTTATACCCGCGGCACACTTTCACCATCTCCCGCCAGGAGGAAACCGGCGAGGTCTTCCGCAACGTGCTGGTCAGGCTGGAACATGACGGCTTGACCGGCTGGGGAGAGGCGGCTCCGGATATCTACTACGGTGAGAACTGGCTGACTGTCGGTGCGGCGCTGGAAACTTTCAGGCCGCTGCTGGAGAGGGAGAAAGATCCTTGGGGGGCCGAAAACCTGATGATGGAGCTGGACCGGTGCCTGAGCGGCAACTGGTCTGCCAAGGCGGCGGTCGATATGGCGCTGTACGACTTGCAGGGAAAGCTCTGCGGCCGCCCGGTGTACGAAATGCTGGGGCTCGACCCGGATGCAGCACCGCTGTCCAGTTTTACCATCGGTATCGACCGGCTGGAGGTGGTGGCCGAGAAGCTGCGGGAGGCTGCGGCCTGCCCCATGCTCAAGATCAAGCTTGGGGGGCCTGAGGACCTGGAGATCATGGAAGCGGTCCACCGGGCAAACCCGGAAGCTGTGGTGCGGGTGGATGCAAACACCGGCTGGACTCCGCACCTGGCGCTGGAGATGACAGAAAAGCTGGTGGATTACAACGTGGAGTTCGTGGAGCAGCCCCTGCCTGAAGGAGACCGCGACGGGATGCGGTGGCTCAAGGCCCGTAGCTGGCTGCCCCTTATCGCCGATGAGTCGTGCCGCAGGCTGGAGGATGTGCCGCGCGCAGCCGGGCTGTTCGATGGGATCAATATCAAGCTGGCCAAGTCCGGCGGTATACGCCACGCCCTCAAAATGATCCACACAGCCCGGGCCCTGGGCATGAAAGTGATGCTGGGCTGCATGATAGAGAGCAGCATCGGTATTACCGCTGCGGCGCAGATCAGCCCGCTGGTCGATTACGCCGACCTGGACGGGGCCGCCCTGCTGGCCGATGACCCTTTCCGGGGCATGGAGTTCGCCTCAGGCAGGCTTAGCCTGCCTTCCTCACCGGGCCTGGGAGTGGAACCCCGTGCGGGATAGAAGCTTTCTTCCTTGCGCTCTGCACTTAAATTGGGTATATCTAAAGGCCCTTGAAAAAAAACATCAACGACCCGAAGTGAAATGTATCGCCTGGTTGGCTTCTCAAGGGCAAGGCAAGCAGTCCTAAGAGTATTGTGTTATTACTTACCTTATATCAAGCAGTTACCTTTGTGAATAAATTACGCTGAAGGCCACCCGGAACTGCCCTTGACAGTCGTATTCCCTTAAATATGTATTCTTCGACACCCTGTTAATAAAGGAGAAAAGCAGCGCCTTTCTCCGGGTTGGCAGGCCGGTCAAATGCCGGAAACCTGGTTTTTCAAGTCGGCAAGCCTGGAGTTTTGATTTCATAATTTAAAGTAATTATAAATTCCGTAGGGAGGGTCTCCATGATTCCAATTCGTTGTCTGTCCGTTTTCCTGGTCGCCGTTCTTGCCTGGACTGCACAGGTTTTTGCGCTGACCGACACTCTGGAGGAATTGATCCAGGAAAAAGGCATTATCATGCTTGACCTGGCAGCCCGTTACCCGGATGCGGAAGCGGTTATCCTCCTTTACGAGGAAGATGTCGACCAGTCCAGGATCATCAACCCGGTCTATATCAGCCGCCATGTGGTGGTGAAAATCCTCAAGGAGAGCGCGGTCGAGAAATTTCGCACGGTCAAGCTCCCGTTTTACGAGGAAGTCAAGGTGGTCGATATGGAGGCCCGCACGATCAATGATGGAAATATCATTAAGGTCAAAGATATCCCGGAGCGCAAGCCGGAGCTAGAGGGCCAGGATGCCGATTTCATCTATGCGTTCGAACAGAGAAACACCATGTTCGCCGTGCGCAGCGTGGAAGTGAATGAAAATCCAAACGCCGGCGACCTGCTGAAGATCAGCGACAACCCGGTTTTCCATAAGAAAGGGGCCGAGGTCTGGCGTATCCGTCAGATCGACTTCCCCGAGGTCCGTGTCGGCAGCGTCCTCGAGTATTTTTATCGCATTGAACAGAAAAGGATTGTCCTGTATGAGCGTTTCTTTTTTCAGCAGGAGTACCCGGTACTGAAATCCATTCTTAGTATGCACAACGCCAAGCTGTTGCGTTTCGCCTACGAGATAAACAATTTCACCACCAAGCCCGAGATATCGTTCGAACCCCGTTTTACCAACCTGGAAAGCCAGTACAATAACCAGATCCGTACCGCCATGCGCACTATAGACGTAACCGACCGGCCTGAGAACTGGCAGTTTTACGGCCACCAGTTCTTCCAGATCCAGATGGATACCCTTGATGCCTATCCTGCCTGGGTGCCGTTCGCGCCTCCTTACGGCGACGTGGCTCCGCGGGCCGATGCCTTCCTGCGGGAAGCAGTCAACCTCTGGCAGAAAAGCCCCCAGGACATACGCATCCGCACGGAGAGTTTCAGCCCCAATTGGAACTTCCCGGTTTACCGTTTGAGCCAGAGCACGATAATCGACGCGCGGCGCTGCCGCCGGGCCAAAGATGCTATCGCGGAAGCGATCAAAGACGCGGCGTCTCCGGAAGAAAAAGTGGCTGCCGCGGTCCGCTGGACCCGGGAAAATATCAAGGATAACGGTGAGCTCGGGAAATGGGACAGTTATTTCTGGGGATGCCTGCCCAAAGACCCGGATGTGGTGCTCAGAGACGGGGCCGGCAATGCAGCAGAAATAGTAGCTTTCCTGGTAAATGCCCTGCAGTTGAACGACCTGTGGGCTTATCCGGCCTATGCGAAAACCCGCGACCACGGTGAGCTGTTGAACAAGGTCTTTATGGAGGCTCAGTTCGATGTTCCCCTGGTGGCCCTGGAAGTGGGACCCAGGAGGTTCAAGTTCTGGCAGGCTTCAACAGATATTCCCCTGCCGGTGGACCACCTCGACTGGTCGCTCGAGGGCGTGAGAGTGCTGATCAACACCAGCGGGGAGAATGATATAACTTACCGGATGGATAACCTGCCGGTCAGCCCCTCGACAGACAGCCGCTCGGTAATAAATGCCACCCTGACTCTTGGCCAGGATGGTTCTGTGGCAGGCAAACTCACCCAGGATCTGACCGGCCATCTGGGTGCCGGGCTGCGCCACAAACTGTTCGTTGCACCGGCGGATCAGCGCGGTAACATCTGGGAAAAAAGCCTGACCGGTACTTTCTCCGGTATCGCTCTGCAGGGTCAGCCTAGCCTGGATGACCCGGCCCTCTTCAACTCGAAATATACGGCGACAGCCGATGTCGCGCTCGAAAAAGTCTGCAGTGCTGTCGATGGTGGCTTGGCTCTGAACGCTACGATGGTCACCGATCCATTCTCGGTGTGGCTGAGCGGCGAAGAACGCGAGCTGGATGTCCGGTTTCCATTCCTGGCGGAGTTCTCCTGCGATATCGAGCTAAAGGTTCCCGCCGGATACGCCCTTCCTGACAGCCTGCCGGAGCCGCTGGAATTGAGAACCAAGGGACTGTACTACCAGCGGATTCTTGCCAAGAAAGGCGGGGATACCCTGCTGCTGAAAAGGGAATTCAAGATGGATGAGCCGGCTTTACCGGTGAGAAACTATAACCGTCGATATGCCTCGATTTTTGCGAACATTCAGAAAGCGGATGCAGAGAAAATCATCCTGAAAAAACAGTGATTTTTCCGTTTCGACGGTAAGCTTTACTGTCCGGCAAGTGTCTAAGAGCCGTGCATTCCACGCTCAGCGCCCCAGGGGTTGCTGACCTGGCATGGGCGGCTTTCTTTTCCTCTGTCGGAGCAAGCCTGGAAGATATCCCCGCAGGGCCGGGCGCTTTTGTTTAAGAGACAGGAGGCAACAGATGGCGGAACAGTTGGAGACCAGGCTGCTGATCGGCGGCAGGTGGCTGGAGAGCGGCAAACGACTGCCGGTGATCGACCCCTATTCCGGCCGGGTAATCGCCGAGGTTGCCGTGTCGGACGGCTCTCACGTGGAACAGGCGGTCGCTGCGGCCGAGGCCAGCGGAATGAGCTCGCTGACCGGCGCCCAACGCCACGAGATCTTGCTCAAGGTCTCCGCTGAGATCGAGCGCAGGGGCGGCGAGCTGACCCGGCTGATCGTGGCTGAAAGCGGCAAACCCCTGCGCTATGCGGCCGGCGAGGTGGAGCGGTCGGCACAGACCTTCTCTTTCGCCGCTGATGAAGCCCGCCGCCTGCACGGGGAGACCCTGGAGCTGGACGCCCACCCGGGGGGCAAGGGGTATTTCGGTTTCTACCACCGTTTCCCCTTAGGGGTGATCGCCGCGATCTCTCCCTTTAATTTCCCGCTGAACCTGGTGGCCCACAAGGTGGCGCCGGCCCTGGCTGCGGGCAACTCGGTAGTGCTCAAGCCATCCAGCGAGACCCCGCTGATCGCCCTCAAGCTGGCACAAATCATACAGGATGCGGGAGCTCCGGCCGGGGCGCTCAACGTGCTCGTGGGCAGCGGCTCGACAGTAGGGCAGGCCCTGGTCGCCCACCCGAGGGTGAAAATGGTTACCTTTACCGGCTCGCTGGAGGTCGGACAGATAATACGCGGCTCCGCCGGCCTGAAGAGGGTTACTCTGGAGCTGGGATCGAACAGCGCGGTGGTGGTCGAGGACGGGGCCAGGCTCGAGCAGGCGGCAGCGCGCTGCCTGGTGGGTGCTTTCGCTTTCTCTGGGCAGGTCTGCATTTCGGTCCAGCGGATCCTGCTCAACCGGCGACTGGCCGAGAGCTTCCTCGAAATATTCCTGCCCGGAGTGGAGGCGCTCAACCGCGGAGACCCCGGGCTCGAGACCACAGAGATCGGACCCATGATCACCGAGGCGGAAGCCCGCCGGGTAGAAAGATGGGTGGCCGATGCGGTCGGGCAGGGAGCCAGGGTCCTGGTCGGCGGCAAGAGAGAAGGGGCATTCTACCAGCCGACCGTTCTCGACCGGGTGAAACCCGGGATGGATATTTACAGTAAAGAGGCCTTTGCGCCGATAGTCTGTCTAGAGACCTACGATGATTTCGAACAGGCCC
Source organism: Candidatus Glassiibacteriota bacterium (assembly GCA_016934095.1). Lineage (GTDB taxonomy): Bacteria > Gemmatimonadota > Glassbacteria > GWA2-58-10 > GWA2-58-10 > JAFGTO01. Next base: position 2,098 of record JAFGTO010000282.1, on the reverse strand, counting down.
TGGCCAGGGTGAACGACAGCAGCTACGGCCTGCAGGCCGGCGTTTTCACGGAGTCCCTGGACAAGGCCATGATAGCATTCCGCAGGCTGGAAGTGGGCGGGGTGGTAATTAACGATTTTCCCACTTTCCGGGTGGACCAGATGCCCTATGGCGGAGTTAAAGGCAGTGGCAGCGGAAGGGAAGGGCCGCGTTTCGCTGTGGAGGAGATGACCGAGATCAAGCTCTGCTGCCTGAGGCTCTGAAAAGAAGGACTTGCGGTAAGAACAAAGACGGGCCTGTCTTGACGGAGTGCGGCCGGCCGGGATCTAACGGTAAGGGTGTGGCGGTCTTATAAAAGTAACCTGCCGGTAGAGCCGGAGGGCGCGGGCTGGCATCCTTTTTGCCATCCTCCCGCCGGTCGGTTTATCCGAATACCAGTGCCAAAGCAAAAAGGATGCCAGCCCGCGCCTGACAGGGCACACGGCTTACTCGTTGTTGAAATTTGTGAATTGAACGCCCGAGCGCATTCCCCGCGGCTTGCCGCTTAGGTCAAGCGAGCGAATAAAAAATAATCAGAAATACCTTGACAATCGAAGATTCTCCGCAGCTTGGCTCTCGGGGAGTTTTCAATGATCAGAGTTAGTAAGGGTATGGTTTTTTTGCAATACCCTGAGAGCAGAGCGGCAGGGTGGTCCGCGGAGCAAGGGAAGAAGGCTGTGCAAGACTTGACAAAATAGTCAGGAAAACAATATATTGTAGTAGGAGACAATAAGAGTACAATATATAGTGTTTATATAAAAATATAGGTACCAAGGGGGAGTGATGCAAACCGGGCATGAGAAAAAAAACGGCCTCCAGGGCGAAAGGCATCCCAGGGCCACCGGGCGCCGGCCGGAGCGGCCTGCCGGAGAAGGCGGGAACGGGGGCAGGGGGGGAGGCAGTGAAGTGTTCAGCTATCCTGAGAGGATCGGGCGTGTTTTTACCGGGCGGGACAGGGATGTCTACGGCATGGTCGAGTGGGTGCTGCGCGACGTGGTGATAACCGAGCACGGCACCGGCAGGACAGTCTACGAGGGCAAGGGGCTGGAATTCCCCTCAGGCTGGACAGACACCGCCTGCAAGATAACCGCCAGCAAGTATTTCAAGCAGGCTGACCACTACCGGGAGACCAGCCTCAGGCAGCTTATCGACCGGGTCGTGGACACGGTCGCCGACAAGGGTCTGGAGCAGGGGTATTTCCTGGACCGGGAGGAAGCTGAAGACTTCCGGGCGGAGCTGAAATTCATCATCCTGGACCAGAGGGCTTGTTTCAACAGCCCGGTGCTTTTCAATATCGGCGTACCCGGGGAGAGGCCCCAGGCCTCGGCCTGTTTTATCAACTCGGTCAAGGATGACATGGCCGACATCAGCCGGCTGATCGTGACCGAGGGGATGATTTTCAAGTGGGGCAGCGGCTCCGGGGTCAACTACAGCAGCCTGCGCGCGGAAGGGGAACCCCTCTCGACCGGCGGGACAGCCAGCGGGCCGCTGAGCTTCATGAAAGTGCTCGATGCCAACGCCGGGGCGATCAAGAGCGGCGGCAAGAGCCGCCGGGCAGCCAAGATGTGCGTGCTCAACATCGACCACCCGGACCTGGAGAAATTCATCGACTGCAAGGTGGTTGAGGAGAAGAAAGCCCACGCCCTGATCGAAGCCGGCTACGACGGCTCGATCCTGGGGGAGGCTTACGGCTCGGTTGCCTTCCAGAACGGCAACCACTCGGTGCGGGTTACCGATGAGTTCATGCAGGCGGTGGAGAAAGGCGGGAAGTGGCACCTCAGGGCCGTGGTCTCCGGCGAGACTGTCAGGGAGGTGGATGCGCGGGCCCTGCTGCGCAGGATGGCCGAGGCGGCCTGGATCACCGGGGACCCGGGGGTCCAGTTCGATACCACTACCAACGACTGGCACACCTGCCCTAACTCCGGGCGGATCAACGCTTCCAATCCCTGCAGCGAGTACGTTTTCCTGGATGACAGCGCCTGTAACCTGGCCTCGATAAACCTGCTGAAGTTCGTTGACGGCGGCGGTTTCAGGGTGGCGGAGTTCGCCCACGCGGTCAGGGTGATAATCACGGCCCAGG
>JAFGTO010000281.1 GCA_016934095.1 Candidatus Glassiibacteriota bacterium | reverse complement strand
CCGGAACACCGTGGAGCGGCTCTGCCTGGACTTCGATGAGGACTGCGTGGGCCACGAGACCCCGCCGTTCGGCTCCTACCGCAGGTGTTGGGACTACGACCGCAGCACCGGGTTCTGCCCTTTCTGCATCCAGAGGCGGACCACGGGGAAAAAGGCCGGTTAACCTCTTTCTGCCGCTATCCTGAGCAGGTTTTCCTCCACTATTTTCATGTTGTTTTCCCAGGACGCTTTCTGCCTTGCCATCTGGGTGTTCTCATCGTACGCCCCCTGCCTGAGCTCCTGGTCCTGCATGGCCTGGATCAGGATCTCGGCAAGCCGTCCCGGGTCTCCCGGGGCGAAAACCAGGCCGTTGCGGCCGTGCTCCACCCACTCCCTGTTACCGGGGATATCGGTAACTACCGGGAACAGCCCGGTGGCCAGGGCCTCGAGCAGGGAAACCGAGGTGCTGTCGGACCTGCTGCAGGAGACATAGATGTCGGCCTGGCGCAGGGTATCGGCGATCTCGCCCCTGGTCAGGGTGCCGGTAAAAGTCACCCGGTTTTCCAGGAAGAGCTCTTTGCCCAGGTTTTCCAGCTCGGCACGCTGAGAGCCGTCCCCGACCACCAGGCACTCGAAATTCCAGCCCGCCTCCCTGAGCAGTGCGGCGGCGCGCAGCAGGGTGGCGACATCGTAAAGCGGCTCGAGCCTGCGCAGGCTGACCAGGCGGAAAGCCCGTTTCCCGCTTTTCCTCCTCGGCCCGGCCGGCGATGAGGCCGAGTGCGGGGGATGGAAAAGCCCCGGCTCGACACCCATCGGCACGTTGAGGATGCGGGCGGTCTCGACCCCCAGCTCTTCCAGCGCCCTGACCAGGACCTTCCCATCGCAGGTGACCAGCGCCGCCCGGCGCAGGACAAACCGGGCCCGCCACCAGTGCAGGAAACCCCTGCGGGCCCCGATCAGGACATCCGAGCCCCAGGTGCTGACCACCAGCGGCCTGGCCGAGGGCACCAGCGAGGCGAGGAAACCGTAGCCGGGCACGAAATGGGCGTTGACCACCTGTGGCCGGAAACTCCTGACCAGCGGCCACAGCGAGAGCGCGGCCAGCGGGTAGCGCAGGGCGTTGATCCCGGTGAAGCTGGCCAGAGGTTTTTCCTCGAAGCCCTCGATACCCGAGGGGTCGAGGGTGGCCAGCAGGACATCGTGCCCTCGGCCGCGGAAATAATCGGCCCACCTGCGGGCGTGGACCACGTCCGCCGCTGCCAGCAGGAGAATGCGCAGGCTCCGGCCTGCTCCGGGTTTTTCCGCTTTCAGTGTCATGGCTGTACCGTTATCGGACCATATTTGCGCTTGTCAAAAGGGGCAGGGGCAACGCCCCGCAAGCGGCAGATAAGGACCCGGAGATTGATCCGGCCCCCCGGGCCGGCACTATTTCAGCAGCACCATTTTGCGGGTCAACACCCGGCCCCCGGCCTCCAGGCGGTAGAGATAGATCCCGTTGGGCAGGTCGGCTCCCTGCCGGTCGGTGCCGTCCCAGAAAAAGGTGTACCCCCCCGGTTTTTTTGTCTCATCGACCAGGGTCCTGAGCCTCCTGCCCCTGAGGTCGTAAATCGCCAGGCGGACCCTGAGCGGCCCGCCCTCCGGCACCGAAAAGGAGATCGAGGTTACCGGGTTGAAAGGGTTGGGCGTATTCTGCCTGAGGGTAAGCTCGCCGGGCCGGGCGGGCAAGCCTTCAGCCAGCTCTTGCAGGGACAGCCTCAGGGCCGCTTGCTGCTCGACAGTCAGGTCAAGCCGGCTGAACACTTTTTCCAGGTACTCGACTTCCCCGGCGCTGAGCCTGCGCACGGCGGCTTCCCGGCCCGGTGCGGATACCGCCGCCAGCCGGGAGCCTTTGTCGGGGCAGCTCCCCTGGACAATGTCGCGCAGCAGGGCGACCAGGTCATTGATCTCGTAGGTGCCGTCGCGGTTCCAGTCGAGCCTGGGGTCATGGGGATAATGCCTGCCCAGCAGCACGAAACCGACCAGGTCGTCCAACCCGGCTACACCGTCGCCGTTGAAATCGCAGGTGGCCAGATCCTCGGTAAACAGGCGGTAGCGCACTATCAGGCCCGGGCCGGGCCAGAGGATCTCGACCCCGTGCTGCTCGGTGGAAGACTGGAAAGAAACCCGGTTGTCGCCGTAGACCAGGGCGGACAGGGGGACCTGGCGGATGCTGTACTTGAAGCTGTGGTTGTCCCCCTCGATCCCATCGGAGTAGTCCCCGTTCAGCTCGAACCGCTCGCCGATCCCGTTCCAGGTCCTCAGGTGGAGCGACACCGCGGTGGCCAGGCCCAGGGGTTCAGTCTCGGGGATGTTGATCCTGCAGTACATTTTCTGGTTGGCCCGCACCCAGAATTTCCGGGGCACGGAGCGGGCGGGATAAAGCTTGACCGAGGTCGTGTCCCTCACCAGGCTGAGGTTCTCGACTGCATCGGTGACAAACCAGTAGCCATTATTGTCCCTGATCCGCGCCAGGACCTTGACCGCCCCGGGCTGCTGGTCCGGCACCCACTTGGTGTCCCAGGTGACCCGGTAGGGCTCGTTGTCGACCCCTCCCAGTAGGGTATTGAGGAAAGTGCCGCTGTAGCGGCGCTGCCACTGAAGGTAAATCCCGTCCCCGTCGAAATCATAAGCCTCGAAGAAGGCCTGGAACTGTACTCTGGCAACACCGGCATCCGAGGACGCCTCGGCGGCAATGGAAGGGTTTTCCCCGATCCATTCGCCGGCTGCGGGAGAGGTTATCCTGCCCCTGGGATGAGCTTTGGTCGAATCGTAGTAGACCCGGAGGATCATACTGTACCAGCCCCACTGCCCCCAGTCGAAAGAAAAGCAGCTCTGCGCTCCGCAGGTGCCCTCGAAAGTGTTGGCCCCCTCTACCAGGTGCTCCAGCGGGACCTCGAAAACGGGGTTGTCCTGGTGCATGTAGCAGTTGGGATTCTGCCCCTGGGGAGTGGTGGTCAGCTCGGGCAGCTTGATCCAGTCATTGCCGTTGAAGCGGACCCGCTTGTTCGAGGTCCCGGGGTGGCCACCCCAGCGGTCGATCTCCGCTTCAGCCCTGAGAGCACCCTCCAGGTCATCGATCCTGATATTCAGCACCGGGTTCGGCAGGAACTCCTTGGCTCCGGCAGCACCGGCTTTGGGGTCGGTAACCCGCCAGTTGTCGCCGACTTTCAGGCTCTTGGTATATTCGCGGTAGACATCCCCGGGCTCCGGCCCCAGGCCCGGCAGCGGGGCGGACCAGAGAAGAAGTCCGGCAAACAGCGGCGGGAAAACAATTCTCAGCCGTCTCGAAAACTCTTTTCTGCAGCGGCTCTGCACGATAAAACCCTCTCTCGTAAAAATTTATCCTCCTGCGGCACAAAGCAGGCAGCGGGTGAAAGAACGCGCTCAGTCTTCGAGCCGGATCACCAGCCTGCCATCGCCCAGCTCGGCCGGCAGCACGGTGAGCGGCTCCCCGGCCGGGCCGGACACCACCTTGCCGTCGTAGTCATAGGTGGACTTGCTCACACTGCAGCAGCGCAGCAGGCTCTCGCCGGGCAGCGTGTCGATCCTCCGGTGCCCGACATGGGTGCACCTGTTCCTGTAAGCATGGTAGGTACCGGATTCCCCGCATACCACCAGGATCCTCTCTTTGCCCAGGTCTCCCCCTTCCAGGCGTATGGCATCCCCCGGCGAGACAAGCTCGACAGCCAGGCCCAGGTCCACTTCCACCCTGCCCTTGATATACCTCCAGCAGTCCGGGTTCGCGGGTCTTTTCGTTTTGCAGATACCTAAAATCCTCTTGAGAATCTCCACTGCGCCCCCTTGATAAACCGGTGATATAAGTAAT
>JAFGTO010000280.1 GCA_016934095.1 Candidatus Glassiibacteriota bacterium | reverse complement strand
GCAGGTAACCGCCCAGGGCCTCAAACGCGAGGTGCCTGGTCATCCGGTATCCCGCCCGCACACCCCCGACCGGCGCCGGGTTGAAGCCGAACCGCCGCGAGAACACCTGGTAGCCGAAATAAGGGGCCAGGTAGATCATCCTGCCGCTGAAGAGGGGGAACTTATCCTCGTAAAGCGGCAGGTTGAAATCCGCCGCCAGGTAGAACAGATGCATCAACTGGTTGTTCTCCACCATTACGCCATGTCCCTGGTAACCGAACTTGAGGGCCAGGTCCGGGGTGAGATAGAGCCTGCAGCCGGCGCCGTAAACCAGGTCGAAAGCGGTGTATGAGGAGTCGCCGGCCTGGGTATGAAGTGCCCCACCGCCCAGCTCGGCAAACGGTACCGCCAGGCTGCCGGGCCGGTAGCTGTAAACCAGGCTGCCGTGGAAAAAATAACGGTTGAGGTCGCCTAGCAGGGAACCCGATACCGGAGGGTTAAGCCTGCTGAACGAGACCTGGGCCTGGTAAGAGAACTCCCGGCTGAAATTGCGGGCCACCCCCATGCCGGCCAGGGGCAGGGCTTCACCCTCGTAGGCCAGAATCCCTAATATGGGGGTAAACTCGAACCTCCGGGGGTATTCAACTCGCTGGGTGAGCACACTCTCCTGGGTTCCCGGCAGTTTCCTGAGCTGTTGCCCGGACCGTCCTGCCGAATCCATCGCCGCGGTGGAATCGGCCCGGGGCATCTGCGCCAGGCCTACGAAGGCGAGAAGGCTGTCGCGCATGCCCTCCTGTTCGGCAATCCTTCCCAGGACCCTTCTGGAGCTGTCCTCCAGGGAAGTGATCTCGCCTTTCTGCATATCGGTGAGCTGTTTCAGGCTGTCGGCCTGCTCATCGGTGAGCGGCAAGTCATCCATACTGAACGGCCCTAACAAGTCCTCCCTGACCCAGCCGATACGGCCGTCCGGGATCAGCACCCTCAGCCAGTTGCGGTACTTGCGCTCCGCGCGAAGCCTGTCGCCCTTGTAAAGGGTCGTGAGCATATCGTAACCGGTACCCGGCCCCTTGCGAACGTTGGCGAAGCGGTTGGTAACCACCATCTCCGCCGGGAGCTGGAGCTGCTGGGCCGGCAGAGAAACCGCGAAACAAACCGAGACCAGAACCGCTATGAAAAAAGTATGGCTGTGAAAGCCGGTTTTCCTTTTCATCACCCGACCTGGAAAGAAAGTGGCAAGTATGCTTACGACTATTGAATCGCTAAAGTTTAGATCGGTAAAGGTGCGCTTTAGCTTTATTTTTTCCTGGTTTTACGAGGCTCGAGACACTCGAACAGAGTCGCGAGGTTTTCGATACCCAGCTCCTTTGCCCTCGCGACCAGCAGCAACAATGCTTCCGCGGCCACCCGTGCATCTCCCAGGGCCCGGTGCCTGCGCTGCCCGAAATCGAGGTTGAAAAAACGGGCCAGGTCATCCAGGCTGCGGCGCGACAGCTCCGGGCAGAGCCTTGCCGCCATATGCCTGGTGCACAGCCTGCGGTTCAGCAGCCTGCGGCCTGCGGCCAGGGAAACCTCGCTCTGGATGAAACGCCAGTCGAAAGGGGCGTTATGGGCCACGAACACCGAATCGCCCAGGAAATCGAGAAAATCCTCCGCGACCTGGCTGAACTCGGGGGCCCGGGCCACCATGTCCCAGGTAATCCCGGTGAGGCCGGTAATCGGCCCCGGTATCGGACGGCCGGGGTTGACCAGGGTGGAGAACTCCTCCACTGCGGCGCCCCCGGCGACACGCACCGCCGCCACCTCGATCACCCGGTCGGCAGGAGGCCTGAACCCGGTGGTTTCCACGTCCACCACCACGAAGACGGCCTCTTCGAGCGGAACGCTTTCCGCTGCAGCTCCAGCCTGAACCCAGTTGCCATCCGGCAGGCGGCTGAAACGCGGGTCGCCGAAAAGCAAGGCCGCACTCAGTCGCTCGGCCATCCCCGGGGACAGACTGCGGATTGCCAGCACCTGCTGGCAGATCTCCAGGCTGGACAAGCCCGAGGTGTTTTCCAGCAGCTCCAGGGCGAGATCCGCGCTGAGCAGTTTGGGCACATCGGTCATAGATTAAAACTAACCGGTTGATTTCATCTTGTAAAGGAGCCGCCGCCGGAAGAAAAGGCCCGGCCTGTTTATTTCGCGCGGGTGGGGCGGGCTGGCAGCCTTTTTGCAAAAACGACGCCGGCAGTCAGACCCGCTCAACACGAGACAAGCAAAAAGGATGCCAGCCCGCCCCCCGCATCAGTTGCGCAAACGACCGCCTTCAACTTGTCCCCAGGCTCCGTTCTCTTATAACAGTAACAGATACCAGAGGTCAGGCAGGGCCTTTGTTCTGCTCATCGCTATCGGGAGCTGCCGTCTGCCGCGGGGAGAAAAGCACGCGCCATTCCTGGAGGATCAGCATGACGAAAGTGCGCCAGAGGATTTCGATATCCAGGGCCAGGGAATAGTGGCGGATATAATAGAGGTCGTAGCGCACTTTCTGTTCCACGCTCATCTGCTGCCGTCCGGAAATCTGGGCCAGACCGGTCAGCCCGGGTTTCACTGCCAGCCTGCCGCGGTAGAGCTGCGGGTATGACTCGAAGAAGAAAGCCCGCTCGGGCCGCGGCCCCACCAGGGACATCCGGCCCGCCAGCACGTTCCAGAATTGGGGCAGCTCATCCAGGCCAGTGCGGCGGAGAAAGTGCCCTGTTCCCGGTATTATGCGCTTGTCGTCGCTCTGGGCCCAGACCGGGCCGGTATGGCTTTCGGCCTCACGCACCATCGAGCGGAACTTGTAGAGGGTAAAAGGCACCCCGTTCTTGCCCACCCGCTCCTGGCGGTAGAGGACCGGGCCGGGGCTCGAGCGGCGAATCGCCAGGGCAAGCACCAGCATCAGCGGAGAAGACGCCACCAGCACGGGCAGCGAGACCAGGATGTCCAGCGAGCGCTTGACCAGCGCCTGGAAACTGCTGATCGGCTCTGCCAGCAGGTTCAGCTCCTCTACCGTGCCGACCCCCCCGGTGCGCAGGGGAAATGGTATCTCGGGCTCCAGGGCCGAAAGAATTCGCAGCCCCAGGTCCACCCGGGCCAGCTCCTCGGCCAGCGCCAGCCAGCGCTCGGGACTGATACCCTCCGGGTCGAGCAGCACCACGTCCGCTCCGCGGGCCACCGCCACCTCCGGCACCAGGTCGAAAGAAACCACCTCCTCTGTCAGCGGGCCGGACGAAGTGCCACCGGCCGGCGCCGGCTCCGCCGCCAGCGCCACTATTTCGAAAGCTCCATCCGCACTCTCTCTCAGGGCTTCCGCCAGCTCCGGCAGGCGCCGGCCGGTGGCAGCCAGCAGCACGCGCTCGCGCACCAGGTGCGAGCCGATCGGCAGATCGACCAGCAGGTAGAAGACGAAACGCCACAGCAAGCCATAGGCCAGGGTCAGTGCACAGAAACTGAAAATCACGATGCGACTGAAAGCGAAGCCGCGGAAATAGAAAGGGAGCACGGTGGCCAGGACCGCCAGCACGAAAACAGCTTTGATCAGGCCCTGCACTGAGGGAATCCGGGCGCGGTGCACCCTGAAAGACCAGAGCACCGGCAGGTAAAGCGCCGGCAGCACCAGGGCGTAGAACAGGTAGGAAAGACTGCTGAAAAAGGGCGGGATGGGATAGAGCTGGCTGAAACGCAGCAGCACCGCGGTAAAAAAGGCAGCCTCGGCCGCCGCCAGGTCGCCGGCCAGGTAAGCCAGCCCCAGCCACTTGCGCTGCCGACCCATAGTAAGTATCCCTTTTCCGCCTAAATCAGGCCTATAAGAGATTGCAGTTTAAGCCACCAGACCATCCATACCGCTTCGAACACGATCCGCCGGTTCATTTTTGAGGTGCCGGAATGGCGGTCCACGAAAACTATCGGGATTTCCTTTATCCTGAACTTCTTGCGCCAGACCTTGAAATTGACCTCGATCTGGAACGAATACCCGTCCGACTGGATTCTTCCCAGGTCCAGCGCTTCGAGCACCCTGCGCCGGAAGCACTTGAACCCGCCGGTGGGGTCCTTGATCGGCATCCCGGTGATCGCCCGGGTGTAGAAGCTGGCACCGTAGCTCAGCAGCAGCCGCCTCATCGGCCAGTTCACCACGTTGACCCCGCTGACATAGCGCGAGCCGATAACCAGGTCGCTGTCCTTGACCGCCTCCAGGAAATCCGGCAGGTAACGGGGATGGTGGGAAAAATCTGCATCCATCTCGAAAACCAGCTCGTAACCGCGCTCCAGGGCGTAGCGGAACCCATCCAGGTAGGCGCTGCCCAGGCCCAGCTTGCCCTTGCGGTGGAGCACGTGCACCCTGGGGTCGGCGGAAGCGATCCTGTCGGCCAGCTCCCCGGTACCGTCCGGCGAGTTGTCGTCCACGATCAGCACCTCGACTCCGGGCGCTGTACCGAGGACCGGCTCCAGCAGTTTCCCGATGTTTTCCCGCTCGTTGTAAGTCGGTATGATGACCAGGGTTTTTTCCATTTTTCACCCGGGGATTACGGTTTTTTGTTGCGGGCCGCCGAAGGCAGGCCGCCGGCCGCCAGCACCAGGGCCAGCGGCACCAGCTCTGCCAGGCTCAGCCAGACCCTCGAGGCCAGGGCCACCACCGTGGCCGGGCCCTGGCCGCCTAGAGCGGAGGCAAGCAGCCCGGCAAACATCAGCTCGCGGACTCCCAGGCCTCCAGGGGCGAAAACCACCAGGAAGCCTATGATGTATCCCACCGCGTAAGCTCCTGTCGCAGCGGCAAACCCGACATCCGAATCCGGGAGCACCGACAGGATAAAGTAATAAAAACAGGCCCCGTAGGCCAGCCAGACAGCCACGTTGAGAATGAACCAGGCCAGCAGGTGCCCGGTCTTCAGCGGGCAGGACACCGCCTGCCTGCCGCCGAGCCTGGCGGCCAGCGCCAGCAGTCGGTTCAGCAGGGGCGGATAGAGGAAGACCAGCACCAGCGGCAAAGCCAGCCAGGCACCGCGGATTAGCGGCAGGTAGCTCTCCGGAAGGCCCTCCGGGAGGAAGACCAGGCCCACCGCAGCCCCTGCCAGCAGGTGGATCACCTGGCCCACCACCGCGCTGGCAGTG
>JAFGTO010000279.1 GCA_016934095.1 Candidatus Glassiibacteriota bacterium | reverse complement strand
CTGGACAGCCTGAGCCGGGCTTTCGAGGCCGGGTGCGACGACGTAGGCATCGGCGCCCTCTTCGGCCTGCACGACTGGCGGTTCGAGGTGCTGGGACTGGTCTCGCACGCGGTCCACCTGCAGCGACGCTACGGCGTGGGCCCGCACACTATCAGCTTCCCCAGGCTGCAGCCCGCCGCCGGGGTGGATTTCGACCGCAGCCGCCTGGTCGGCGACTACGATTTCAAGCGCCTGATCGCCATCCTCAGGCTGTCCGTGCCCTACACCGGCCTGATCCTGACCGCCAGGGAGAGGCCGGGGCTGCGCCGCGAGGTGATGGCTTTCGGGGTGAGCCAGATCGATGCCGGCAGCCGGATCGAGCTTGGAGGCTACACCGAGGCCGGGGACACCCAGTGCAAGGAAAAGGAGCAGTTCGTCCTGGGCGACATCCGCAGCCTGGACCGGGTGATGGGAGAGCTGCTCGGAGATGGCTACCTGCCCAGTTTCTGCACGGCCTGCTACCGCCTGGGCAGGACCGGCGAGCACTTCATGGAGTTCGCCGTCCCGGGGTTTATCCAGCGTTTCTGCACCCCCAACGGCCTGGCTACCCTGATGGAATACCTGGTGGACTACGCCTCGGCAGAGACCCGGGCCGCCGGCGAAAAGCTGGTTGCGGAAGAGCTGGGGCGGATGGAGGATGGGGCGCTGAAAAACGAGCTGCTGAGCCGCCTGGAGCGGATCAGGTCGGGCGAGGCCCGCGACCTTTATTTCTGAGAGGGACGGATGAAGAACACACCCAAGGGCTGCCGCCTGCAGATCGGGATTTTCGGCAGGCGCAACGTAGGCAAGTCCTCACTGCTGAACGCCATAACCCGCCAGCCGGTCTCCCTGGTCTCAGAGGTGGCCGGAACCACCACCGACCCGGTGGAAAAACCCATGGAGCTGCTGCCCCTGGGCCCGGTGCTCTTTATCGACACCGCAGGGGTGGATGACCGGGGCGGGCTCGGTGCGCTGCGTGTCGAGCGCACCAGGACTATATTCGACCGCACGGACCTGGCCCTGCTGGTGGCTGAGAGCGGACGCTGGGGCAGGTTCGAGGAAGCGCTGCTGGATGAGCTGACCGGGCGGGAGATACCAACTATAGTGGTCTTCAACAAGTCCGACCTGGCTCGGCCCGGCCCGGAGCTTACCGCCAGGCTGGAAAATCGCAGGATCCCTTTCGTGCTTACCGCAGCCGCGGCCGGCGAGGGAGTGCTCGAGCTGCGGGAGTGCCTGATCAGGACGGCCCCGGCAGAGTATCTCGACTCCCACGGTATCCTCCGCGACCTGGTGCCGCCCGGCGAGCTGGCGGTGCTGGTGGTGCCAATCGACCTGGAGGCCCCCAAGGGGAGGCTGATCCTGCCCCAGGTGCAGGCTATCCGCGACATCCTGGACAACGACTCGTTTTGCCTGGTGGTGAAAGACCGTGAGCTTAAAGCCGCACTCGACCGCCTGCGCCGGCCCCCGGCCCTGGTGGTAACAGACTCCCAGGCCTTCCTCAAGGTGGCGCAGGACACCCCGGCCCATGTCCCGCTGACCTCTTTCTCGATCCTTTTCGCCCGCTTCAAGGGCGACCTGGATGAGATGGTCCGCGGCGCCTGCGCTATCGGGGACCTCCGGCCCGGCGACCGGGTGCTGATCGCCGAGTCCTGCACCCACCACCCGATCGGGGATGACATCGGCCGGGTGAAAATCCCAGCCTGGCTGAACAGCTTTGCGGGCGGGGAGCTGGAGTTCACCGTGGTCCAGGGCCACGATTTCCCCGCGGACCTGGCCGGCTACAGCCTGGTGGTCCACTGCGGCGCCTGCATGTTCAACCGGCGCGAGCTGCTGACACGAATCCTGCGCTGCCGCGCCGGCGGGGTGCCGGTAACCAATTACGGGCTGGCAATCGCTTATTCCCTGGGGATTTTCGAGCGCGCCCTGGAGCCTTTCCCTGCCGCGCTGGAGGTCTGCCGCGAGGCGGCAGGCAGCAGCGTAGTGGCGTAAAAAAAGCGAAGGGCGGTAAGAGCGAAGAAAATTATATTGCAGATTTCGAAGATTATAAAGCATCAAGAGATTTGTTAATTTCTTCTAACTTGCGGGCAATCTTATAGATCCAAATACCATATTTCCCATCTGAATTAACGGCCATAACCCATCTTTCGGCTGCCTGTCTCTTTATTTCTTCCCACGGGTCATAGCCTTTGGTTTCCAGTATTAAATATCGCCTGGTATCGCCTTTGAGACGGATAATAAAATCAGGCAGGTAATCGTGCGGCCGTCCGTTGTGCAGGTAGGGTATTGCGAAACCCAGCCCTGAGTTCTTGACGAAGGCTTCCACTATTCCGTGTCGGTCAATATAATATGCCGCAGACTGTTCCCACTTTCTGGTATCGGCGACTACGTAATTCAAGTGGCTTTTACAGATTTCTCTCACGTCCTTTTTCGTCCAGAAATCCACTTCAGATGTTGATCCGGGGCCGCGACTGCTCTCATAGATCGGAATTTCCGGCTCCTCTCCCATTCCTGTATCCGGGCTTATTGCATTGACCAGCCTTTCAACCAGCCAGCCATAATACGGAGAGAGAAAGAGATCTTTCTTATCAGACGGTGGAATTGCATTTACTTTTTCCACCACGTATTTTTTTACCACATCTTTAACTTGAGGGAACAAAACGTGTGCAGGTATGCTTGAATGTCCCTGCTGTATATATCTTCTGGTGAGTTCTGCAGAGAGGTCGAAAATAAGTTCCTGTATTCGGCGTTTTTCTCTGAATTCCTTCAAAGTTGCCGCGTCTTTTTTACCAGGGCCACTTAAAGACAACCTGCCTTCGTTGCTGATTGACAGAGCCATCATTTCTACTTCCGGAGGGATATGATCCGGTTGTATTTTAAGTGTTGCAACACAATCCCAATCCACTATTATTTTATTACGGATCGCTTGAGTGTAACCCTCTACACGAGGAAATTTTATTTCATAGCTGGCTTTTTCAGGTATTGCGTGAACATGATGTTGTTTGACCTGTGTCGGTGGCAAACCATGCGGAGCAGCCTTGAACGGTATCACTTCAAAAGGAACTCCCAAAACTTTAGCCACTTCCTCCGTGAAAAGTCCATTCTCTTCATTAACATCGTAACTCGAACGCCGCAGACCTCTGCCAACCACCTGCTCGCAAAGTAGCTGCGACATGAACGGACGCAGGCCTATTATATGTGTCACCGTATTGCAATCCCAGCCTTCGGTAAGCATGCCGACACTGACGATACAGCGCACATCCCGTCCGGGAGGGTCAAGAGAGCGGCCCAGCTTAGCTGCCAGTTCCCCAAAGCCCTCAGGGTAAATCGGTCTGCCCTGTCTGTCCGAGGGCCATTCTCTTTTACCTATCGTGTCGAGTGTAAGACGCATCCATCGTGATTCATCGCTCTTAGCTTCACCGGTATCGGTTTCCTGAACAACCTTAGAGTCGACACGTATCGTAGCGATTTCTCCATTCCGGTTACTGAAACTCTCTATATTGCATGGAGGAATGCCTGTAGGATTTTTATTTTCGGCAATCCATTCAAAAACCGTTTTGGCAATTCTGGTGTTTTTGCAGACAATAATAAAGACCGGAGGGCGTGGATCTTCGTTGTTTTTTCCCGATTGCTCGAGCATTTCCTCCCAGAGTCCTCCAAGCATGGCAATTGGAGTATGTACATATTTTAAAATTGCCTCGGGCTTCGGGCTTCCTTTCCTGGGACCTCTCTCTGCAGGAGTGAGCTGTGGCAGGATCCAATGCCAGATGTTGAAATATCCCGGTATTTCCGCCCCTGTAGTATCTCTTATTGCCAATTGTGGTATTTTTACCAGGCCGGATTCAATAGCCTCGATAAGGCCGAAGTCGCTGACCACCCAGGGAAAAGGCTTGTTTGTTTCCTGTCCTACACGGCCGAGGAAGTAAGGTGTGGCCGATAGATCTACACAGAAGTTTATTCCACGGAGTTTTTGAATACGGTCCAGGCCTTCTATCCAAACCGTAGCTTCCTGAAAAAACTCTTCGGCGATCTCGTCTTCACCGAACATCTCTTCCTGTTCTTCCTGCTCTTTTTCTTTAATAATCCGGTAGGCGTGATGAGCCTCGTCGTTCATCACCAGAATATTATGTTTTCCACCCACTTCACGTCCTAAAACGCGTTTTATTATTGAGGTGTCGCTTTCCACGTATCGGATGGCTTTAACGTGGACTTTTTTAAGGTTTCCCTCACTGTCTTTTTCCTCTTTTTCAACTTCCAGCAGTCCGGCTGCAACCTGGCGCCGGTAGTCATCCAGTGTCAGGTATCTCGTTCCGCGGGCGGTGGTGGTTTTTTGTCCTATTGAGATTGTCTCAGTGGTGGTTACCGCATGTCCGGCTTTGATCACTTTCCCGCCGGCGCCTTTTGTCTGAGCAGTCTGCGGCAGGAATACATGCCAGTTTGTAACCAGGACACGTCCCTGCCTCAGCTTGTGCATCAGGTGGGTAGGCACGAGG
>JAFGTO010000027.1 GCA_016934095.1 Candidatus Glassiibacteriota bacterium | reverse complement strand
AGGTCGACCATTGAGACCTCATCGACCACGAACACCTCGCCCTCCAGCGGCCGGCCTGCCTGGTGAAGGAACCGGCCCTCCTGGAAGCTCCAGCCCAGCAGGCGGTGGATGGTCGAAGCCGGCAGGCCGGTCGTCTCGCCCAGGCGCTTGGCCGCACGGCCGGTGGGAGCGGCCAGGACCACCCTTCTCCGCTGCATTTGCATCAGCCTGATGATTGCAGCGATGACAGTGGTCTTACCCGTACCCGGCCCCCCGGTGATTACCGAGACCCGGTCGCGCAGGACTCCCACCACGGCGGCGGTCTGGTCTACGGACAGCTCTATGCCGTGGTCGCGCTCGAAATCATTCAGCGCGGCAAGTCTTTGCTCGTTCGATTCATCCCTGTCGAACAGTACCGAACGGTCGCGGGATAAAAGTCTTCCCAACACTTCTGTCGCTACGGTTTCCGCCCAGTGGCAGCGGGCCGAATACATGAACCGGCCCTCGCCGGAGCCTGTCTGCTCGACAACCAGGCGGCCCAGCCGGACAGTTTCCTCGAGAGCCGGCTGTAAAAGCTCCGGCCCGACTTTGAGCAGTGCAGCGGCCTTTTCCAGCAGGCGCTCTACCGGCAGGCAGGTATGTCCCCGCTCCTCGGCCTGTTCCATGGCGAACAGCAGCCCGCTGGTCAGCCGCAGGGGGTTGTCCGCCTCCAGACCCAGGTCCCGGGCGATCCGGTCCGCAGTCAGAAAACCTATCCCGCGGACCTGTTCGGCGAGCTGGTAGGGATTCCGGCTGACCGCTTCCGCCGCTTCATGGCCGTACTCCCGGTAGATCCTGGCAGCCAGGGCGCCGCCCAGTCCGAAACTCTGGAGCTTGACCATCACCCGGCGTACCCCCCGCTGCTCCTGCCAGCCCCGGCTGATCACCTCGACCCGCCTGGCCCCGAGCCCCGGGACCCGGATCAGCTTGTCCGGCTCTTCCTCGATCACCTCCAAGGTCCTGCGGCCGAAGACAGCCACGATCTTTTCCGCAGTCCTGGGGCCGATGCCCTTGATCGCACCCGAGCCCAGGTACTTCTCGATACCCTCGGGCGTCTCGGGGTAGACAAACTGGAAGGCCTGCACCTCGAACTGGCGTCCGAACCGCGGGTGCTGCTTCCAGAGGCCGCTAAGGCGCAATAGCTCCCCTGCCTTCACCCCGAACAGGTGCCCCACCACTGTCAGGGTCTCACCGGAAGAGCTGTCCCTCAGCCTGGCGACCGTGTACCCGCTCTCTTCGCTGTAAAAGCTGACGTACTCGAGCTCGCCGGTGATTGTCTCGCTCATCAGGAGGTTACCTGTATTTTACCGGGTGTTCCGCCGCTGGCGTGAGATCCCGGCCGTTTTACGAAAACACCGGGTTTCAAGCCCGGGTTCGATCGATGAGAGGCGGATTAGAAATTGAACGCCCGAGCGCATTCCTCGCGGCTTGGCTCACGGGGAGCCTTCAATTGTCTCACTGCTTATGCCGCTTTCCCGGACCCTCCTTGTCCGGGAAATGATCCGGCAGCAGTTTTTTCAGGCAGTCAAGGCAGATGGTGTGGACGCAGCCGGCTTCCGAATGCTGGGTGATATAATCTTCAATATGTTCCCAGCGTTTTTCCTGAACCCGGATCTTTTTACATGAAGAGCAGATACACAGGGTGCCTTTCATGGTTTTAGCAGAGGAAATTGCATTCTGCAGCTCGACGATGAATTTTTTCCTGTGGCTTTCAGTCCTGGCCCTGTACAGCGCAACCTCGATAGTCGATTTCAAATTGACCTCATCGAAGGGTTTGACCAGATAACCGAACGGCTCCGTTTCTCTGGCCTGCGACAGTATTTGCCCGCTTACGTGGGCGGTGAGGTAGATAACCGGGATATCGAAGCGGGAGCGTATTTTTTCGGCGGCTTCAATGCCGTTCATCTCACCCATCAACACGATATCCATCAGCACTAGGTCCGGCCTTAACCGCTCTGCCTGCTCAATGGCCTCCTCGGCCGTGGATTCGACTGCAGGTACCTCGTATCCCAAGTTTTCCAGCGCACTCTGGATATCTGCCGCGACCACGTATTCATCTTCGACGACCATTATTTTAGCTTTCGACATCAGGGGGCCCTCATGATTATGTCCTGCATTCACGGAAAGTAATCCTGACCTCGGTTCCCGAGTTCCTGACAAAGCGGATCTTACCCCTGAGCTGGTTTTTCACCAGCCCGCTGACATTCTTCCTCTGGGCTGCGAACTCTGCCGCTTGCCTGTTCAGGCAGGGGAAATCACCGGAAAAGCCTGTCGCTCTCTTCCAGGGATTTGGCGTATTGCTTTTCAAGTTTTTTCAGTCTGTTCCTGTCCGCTCTGCCCTTTTTTACTTCCTTTTCGAGCTCCCCGATCCGTTCTTTCATTTCACCGTATGTGGGATCGATCCTGGACATGAAAGAAACTCCCGTGCAGTCCGACTGAGGGTTCAGTGCGCGGCTGACTGCTCTTTTCAAGGGTGTAATACCGGCTATGATAAAAACAAAAATATGACACGCTAAATCTATTTTTGCAAGAGTTTGCGCTTATGGTTGCCTGGCTGAATTGAACAGCGAGCACATTCAGCACGGTTTGCCGGGCTATCAGCGAGCCAATATGACAATCATGGATACCTTAGTACTCTGGCTCATAAGTTCGGTGACGTATTTTTTAGGATTAAGCCGCAGTCAGTTTTTGTTCTAATTCGTTTTTTGAAAGT
>JAFGTO010000278.1 GCA_016934095.1 Candidatus Glassiibacteriota bacterium | reverse complement strand
GGGGGAGGGCGGAGAACCTTTTTCAAAAGGTTTCCGCCCTCCCCCAGAAAAATTTGGGTAAGTTGTGTCAGGCGTCATTCGGCAGGGACTGCCTTCAGCTCGACCCCGTGGCCGCCGGGCACGGCCTGCATGGCGAAAGGGAAGATGTCGCGCTGGAGGCACCAGGCGACATCCGCCGGCGGGTAGTGGGCCCGGTCGCCGCGCAGGAATTTACGGGCGCTCTCGTGGCCGAGGATCTTTTGCAGCGATTCGAGGTGGTCGTACGGCTGGCAGGGATCCAGCAGGTGATGCAGGTAGGCGGCGCACTCCTCATCCTCAGGCACCGGCTCGGCCCCGGAGTCTCCCATGGCCACCAGGTGCACCTGGGCCGGGCCGGCCCGCCGGAGCGCGCCGGCTGCCGCACGGGCGGTGCTGTAAGCTGCGGCGAAAACCCGGCCGCACGAGCCGATGGCCGCATGGATCCCCCGCACTCCGGCCGAGGTGCGCTGCATCACTGTCCTGCCGCGGAAATACTCCGGCCCGGCCGCGGCGATCTCGCTGGGCGAGTTGCCCAGGTCGAAACCCTCCACCATCACCCCGCCGATCTCACCCAGTGCCAGGTACCCCCGGCTTTTTTTCAGCTCCAGCACCCTGGCAGGGTCCTCCTCGACCAGCAGGCGCTCCACCCCGTAGCTCAGCAGCATGGCGCTGCAGGTGAACGCCCGGAAAACATCGATGACCACCGCGGTGTCCCGGGCTGCGGCGGCGCCCTCGAGCAGTTGTTGACGGTAGATCTGCATGGCGCAAAAATATGGGGCCCGGCCCCGGGAATGTCAAGCCGGAAGGGCGGTGGGGTCCGGCCCGGGTCTCCAGCCTGCCGGGCCCGGGCGGTTCTCAGCGGACCCCTGCGGCTGAAGGATAAATTTTTGACTAATAACCGGAAAGTTGTTAGATTTAAAATTCTTTTTAATTGGGAACAGAAACTTATCGGGCCGCAATTCTGACGGCTCCGGGGCAGCCGAATACGGGGGAAATTATGAGCTCCTTCCGCGTGGAAACGGATGACAAGCAGGGAGTAGACTGTCTGATCGATGAGACTTCGGGAAGCCGGGCCATGGTCAACCGCCTGGGCTGCGAGCTGATCGGCTACCGGATCACCGACCCGCAAAGCGGAAAGGAGATCCCGCTGATGTACCGCGACAGCGTGGTCGAGCCGCCGGAACACGGGTGGAAAAACCGCGCCACGGTACTTTTCCCCATTGTCGGGGGTCTCAAGGACAAGCGCAGCATGCTGGGCGACCGGGTGATCAGCACCCGCGGCAACCACGGGTTCGCCCGCCACAGCACTTTCGAGCTGGTGCGCACCGATACGGTCGAATGCGCCCTGGCCGGCTACCGCCTGCTGCCCAACCAGGAAATCCGGGGCTATTACCCGCTCGATTTCTCGCTCGAGCTCGAGTTCTCCCTGAAGGGAAGCGGCCTTTCAGTTGCCTTTACGGTTACCAACCCGGGCCAGGAGCCTATCTATTACTGTCTCGGCTGGCACCCCGGCTTCGCGGCCCCGGTTTTCCCCGGCCTGGGAGAGAAGTCCGGCTGCCGGCTGGTCCTGCCCCGCGGTACAGCGCGCAAGTACCACAACAACGAGCACTGCCGCCTTACCGGGGAGACTTCTCCGGTCGAGACCGGCGGGCCGCTGCCCTGGACCGAGGAAGAACTGGAGGCCACCCTGATGTTCGGGATCGAGGACCCGAAGATGCGCCGGGTGGATTTCCAGGACCCGGCATCCGGGGTCTCGGTGCGCGTGGACTTCCCGGACTTCCCCCACCTGGGTTTCTGGTCCGAGCCGGGCTACGGTTTCATCTGTATCGAACCCTGGCAGGGGATGGATGACCACGAGGAGCAGGAGCCTTTCGACCGCAAGGTCGGCGTGGTGAGGCTGGAGCCCGGCGGCAGGGACAGGCGCACCATCCGGCTGACCCCATCGGTTGGCTGATCCCCCGGATGCCGGTACATTTACGAACTCGATAGAGCTTATTCATATAAACTCGGAACGCACACCGGATCTAACAATCAACGGAGGAGTGATGCCTTTTCCCCGGATCGAGCTGTCCCCCCGGGCCGAGGCCATGGCCGGGAAACTGGGCCTGGACAAATCCAAGCTGGTCGGCCTGATCGGAGATATCCTGGAAGTCGGCCGCAGCAGCGGACGGGATATCTCCGGCAACATTGTCTGCGGCCTGGATGTCAACGGGCCGATTGTCGACTGCGATGACTCCGAGCTGACCCCTTACCCCGGGGCTTCGGAGGCGATCAGCTACCTGATCGCCCAGCAGGGGATCGAGGTTACCCTGTGCACCGGCTGGGACCTGAACACCATGGAGTTTTTCAAGGAGAACCGGCTCGAGGTCGCGGACCTCGGCACGGTGGGTGAGTATGGTATGGTCTACGAGCGCAAGGGCAAGTTCAACTACCTCTACCCCTATAACGAGGATGAGGCCCTCCGGTTTGTCAAGGACCTGCTCGAGGCCGCCGCGGCCGAGGATGTCAAGGTGGCCCTGCAGGGGAACTACTCGACCGGCGCGGGAGCGATCTACATCGAGGGCGACACCAACGGCAACCTGCTCGAGCACCCGCTGGTCAAGGGCCGCAGGCCGACCATGAAACGACTGGCCGGGGCCATGGGCCCGGAAAGCAAGGTTACTTACGATGAAAAAGCCGGCCGGATCCGTTTCTCCAGCGACAAGGAAAACCTGCGCGGGGTATACCGGGCCCTGGTCAAGGTCCACCCGCTGATCAGCCTGAGAGTGGAGCAGGACTCGCCCGGTGCAGAGCTGGCTGTCCGGATCGATGACAAGGACAAGCCGGGGTTCGATTTCGAGAGCCTGAAAAAGGTGGCGCCGGCCTTTGAAAAGCGCACCGGCCGCAAGGCCCTGGTCTACGAGGATTTCGGCGTGGACCTGATAGCGGCCGCAGTCGAGGAGGGCAATTACTCCAAGGATGCGGGCCTGCGCGAGTTCGGCCGCGAGGCTTTCGGCAACGATGAGTTCCTCAGCGTGATTATCGGCGACAAGCGCAGCGATATCCCCAAGACGCTGACCAGAACCCTGATGGCCGCCCAGAAAGGCACCAGCGCGGAGCAGATCGCCAGGGATGAGAACATCCCCTCGTTTAACCCGATCGACGTGCGCGATTTCTCCATAGCCCTGGCCGAGGCCCACCGCATAGCCCGCTCGGGCTGAAAGCATAAATATTTTTTGGTTGCAGCCGCGCTCTCCGCACGGCTGTTACAGGATCGACCGCCATAAAATAAAAAGGAGTCTGAAAATGCCGGATGCATTGCTGAGACTGATTCAGGAGCCCGAGGCCGGGAAGAAAAACAAGGGCACCGAGTTCACCCCCGCGGAGATCCACCAGCAGCCCGAGATGTGGAGACAGACACTGGAGATCCTCCGCAAGCAGGAACCCCAGATCAAGGCTTACCTGGGCGGGGAGACCGACCGCAAGTTCCTGCTCACCGGGGCCGGCACCTCGGCCTTCATCGGCCTCTGCCTGGAGAACCTGTTCAACCGGCGGAGCGGCTACGAGGCCAAAGCTGTGGGCACCACCGAGATAATCACCGACCCGGACGCGGTGTTCCTGCCCGGGAAGAAATACTTCCTGGTGCATTTCGCCCGCTCCGGCAACAGCCCGGAGAGCGTGGGCACTTTCGTGCTGGGCGAGCAGAGCAGGGCGGACATCAAGCATATCGTGATCACCTGCAACAAGGACGGCAAGCTGGCGGTGATGGGCCGCGAGAAGAAAGACCGCAGCCTGATGATCCTGCTGCCGCCC
>JAFGTO010000277.1 GCA_016934095.1 Candidatus Glassiibacteriota bacterium | reverse complement strand
CCGCCTTCGTAAATTACCCGGGCGATAGTTATTTTTCCGTTGCCTGCCGCCCGCAGTTGAGGTATTAAAAAGCATAGGCCTGCAGCCAGTACGAAAGCCAGGATAGCTCTCCCTCCGGAGCAGAGCTTGCGATGTATCCAGGTCAAGATGAACCTCGCTTGTACTATAGTGGTTTTAAAAATAATTTTCTATTTGAATTGGGGCTGCGAACTTACAGGCTAATTGAACTGTTTTAGCCATATATTATTGTTCTTTTGCAAACAAAAGAACCAAAATTTTCTACGGGCCGCAACTCCCCAGCCTTTTTGGAAATTGCCGGATTAATAGTTTACTAAGCTCCTGAACGCTCCTTTTTCGCTTGCCTGCTTTCGCCTGCAAAACTGCCGCTTGATCACTATGGGTCATGTATTCGGAGCTAAAAGCTCTCAGATAAAACAACCTGAGCACCATACGCCAAACCTGCGGTTTGGGCAGGCTGCAAGAAGGCATGGCCTTAGTTCCTCATTCCATACAGGCTTAAATGGGATTTCTTGTAGCGGAGCGCTTGTATCTTGCCTCCGTAGCGGCCCTGTTTCTGCCCCGCAGCCGCCCCTCTAACCAACGTTAAGTTGTGAGACCTGCACTGTATCCACCCTAGCAATTTAAAAGAAATAGAATCTTAACAACAATTATAACTTAAAACGAAAAAACTTTCGACAATCGCTCTAATTAAAACTTTGCCGTGGCGGATGATTTGGCTTATAATTAAACTGAATTGAACATCCGGACGATTTTATTTGATGTCGTAATCAATCGGCACCAGGCGGTTAATACCAGATAAAATACTTTAAGTAATATTGTCAACTTCTTTTTACATAAAGCATTAACCGGATACAAGATGTTTTATCTTTACAAAAGGAAGCTGATTCTATTGGCCCTGGTGCTGGCGGTCTACACTGCTGTCAGCTTCTGGATCCCTTACAGCAAGCTCAATGTCCTCGAGTATATCATGGAAAACCAGGCCCGTTTGTATTTCGCCACTCAATCCATCGACCGGGTCCGCAGGATTCTCATCGAAAAGGCCGAAGCCCTGGAGATACCGGTCAGGAATGAAGACATCCTGGTGGAAAATATCAACGGCGAAATCATCTACCTCGAGATGCGCTGGGATGAACCGGTAGACATATTATTTTACCATACGAGCCTGCATTTTGAGCCAAAAATATTCGGCCTGATCCGGGGGTTCGACCTGGACCCGAACAGGCAACCCACAGCCGCCGGACCCGATGTGCTGGCCGAGCTTTCGGACAGCACGGCCCGCTACCTGCGCAACAAGGACCTCCAGGATTATTTCAAGGACTTTTTCAATAAGTAGGTGCCTCCTTCCCCGCGGCCGGCCTCTTGCTGCGCCCCGCTGCCGGGCCGTACACGGGGTTCAGCAGGCATAAGATAGAAAAAATCTCTCCAGATAGCAAGCCGCAATAAGCAGTCAGGTCCGGTCTCGGGCCGCTTCCCAGTCCGTATGCGGGGCGTGGTTGCGGTGGAGCCGCTCCAGCCCGGCTTCATCCAGCGAGCCTGCCAGCTTTTTGCGCAAGCCCTCAGTGGCTCGTACCCAGGTTTGGGCCATCCGCCTTTAATCCCTCTTTATGGTTTTTCAGCTTTGCAAACATTCCCGGAAAGCCTCTCCGGGGCTTCAAGCTGCATAACTTACTGGCAGGAAAAAAGTTTCATAATATACTGCCTGGTTGTGCAGGGCCTTCATACGCAGGCCCTGCTACAGGCCTGATCTCCGGGAGACTCGATTATATTCTCTGAGGGTTTTTTCAGCGATAAAAAAAGGCCCTGCCGCGACCTGGAAGGGCCTATACATAAAACTAGGTTGGATATTTTGGTGGAGGCGGTGGGAATCGAACCCACGTCCGAAGATACACCGGAAATAACCGCTACATGCTTAGTCGGTCTTAAATCTCTCGCGCGGCGGCTCCAGAGCCGACAAGTATGCCGCCGTCGCCAACCGGAGAAAGTATCTCGCTGCACGGGTCCCGGCACCCGCGTGCAGCCAGCCCGTTTTATCGTCGCCCGGTGCCGCTCCACGGGCAGGGATCATGCACCGGACGTGGCTGCCTTTAGTTAGGCGGCCAGAGCCAAGTTGTCGTTGGCAATTGTTGTGTTTCCCATTTTTTACGAGGCCTGGGTCCTCGGCATGCTGTTAAATCCAGCCTATATCCCCGTCGAAACCGTGTCGCCCCCTTTTTGTTCCTTTTTACCAGTAAAAGCCGACAGAGTTTAAAATACCGGCTGCGAACCCGCTGATTAAAGATATCGTTAACTGTTGACAATGTCAACACGGGCGTTTAATATGCTGGGAGCATATCAGTCAGGCTTTTTCACACCCCGGTCTGCAGCTCACAGTCAGGGCCCGGATGACCATAGTCGATTTTATCATAATAATTTTCTGTATCTTTCTCGTGCTCCAGGGACTCTGGAAAGGCTTCCTGCGCGAGGTTTTCGGCCTGCTGGCCCTGTTTACCGGCCTGGCGGCCGCCACCCATTTTTACACCCTGGCTTCCAGCCAGCTCGAGAGCATTTTCAGCCAGCCACTGGTCTGCGATGCAGCCGGCTACGGCGCGGTCTTTGTCCTGGTCTGGCTGGCGATCAAGATCATGGGCTGGCTGCTCGATAAAAGCATGGGAGAAATGGAAACCAAGGTCCTCAGCCGCCTGGCCGGCGGCCTGCTGGGCCTGGTCAAGGGGCTGCTGATCGTCTCGGTGGTGGTTTATACCGCAGAGGGCGGCTTTCCCGGTAATAAAGTTACCGGCCCCAACTTCACTACTCCCGCTTGCCTGGAGATCGGGCAGTGGGCCGCCGACAACCTGCCTTTCCTCTTCTCAAACCCCCTGAAACCCTGAAACAGCGAAAGTGCCCCGCCGGCAGTAACATATTCCTGCACCGGACACAGGCGAAAAAGCCCGCCCCCGGTACAGGGAGAGCGGGCTGTGGCAGAGTTTTAACTGGCCGGGGAAAAAACAACAGCAGCAGGCTAGAAGTTATTACCCAGGATACGGGCCGCATAACCATTGGACGGGTTGATACCATCGCTCAAGAGGCTGTTGATTTTTCCGCGTCCACGGTTATATGCCAGCAGGGCCAGCCTGGTGTTTCCGCGGAAAAAGTGCAACTGGTCCTTGAGGTGCTTGATACCGATCCGGATATTGTAGGCCGGGTCCAGAAGTTTTTTATGGGTTGCGCCCGGATCCACGCAGAGCGCGGTACCGTACTTGATCTGCATCAGGCCGATTTCGCCGGCCTTACCGATTGCATCTGTCTTGAACCTGCTCTCCTGCCAGATGATGTTTAAAACGAGCTCCGGCTCCAGCCCTTCATCGATACTGATATCGTAGATCAGCCTGGCCAGGCC
This sequence comes from Candidatus Glassiibacteriota bacterium, assembly GCA_016934095.1. Classification (GTDB taxonomy): domain Bacteria; phylum Gemmatimonadota; class Glassbacteria; order GWA2-58-10; family GWA2-58-10; genus JAFGTO01. The sequence goes on along the minus strand of JAFGTO010000277.1, from coordinate 4,797 downwards.
GGTGTTGACCGAGAATTTCCCTGCATAATCCTCTATTTCCCGCTCCAGCATGATCCGGTCTTCCTGAGCCAGTGCCGCCTGGTGCATCCTCTTGGCTGCCGCTATTTCCGGGATCTCGCTGTCGCTGATAATCCCGCCCTCCATGATCCTGGTTTCCAGCGTGACCGGGATCTGCAGCGAAAACAGCTCGTGAACCACCGTAACCATGCAGACCAGGGTTGTCAGGGCGAAAACCAGGTTGGACAGCCGGCTCATCAGCCGCTTAATCCCGTTATTTCGCAACCGGCTCTTTCTCAGCAAGTTCCTGGTTTGCAGGTCTATTGAAAACCATAGCATCTTCTTGTGCATAATTTATCGCTCTCCTGCTTGATATTCCTGTTTTTGACCGGTAATTACCGTAACCGGTCCACTATATAACACAAGGCCGCAGCGCCTGCCAAAGCCGTTTTTTTTTTCGATACGAAATTTCTTTTTAAAGATTTTTCGACCTGTCAAAATAAACGGCCTGCTTGTAAACTCAAGCCAGGCAGAAAGTCTCCGACCTTTATAAATCAGCCCTGAAAAAGTTTGATTTTTTGTTAGACGGCCGTTAAATTATCTCCCACGGTAATCAGGATTCAGGTAAGAAGCTGTTAAAAAACCACTGCAGCATTCTATAAAAACCTCTGTTTTTTTAAAAAACTTGTATTAAAATAACGTTTCGATCAGTTTTTGTCAAGTTTTTTTTCATACTGCCGGATAGTATCTTCAAGCTTCCATCCCCGGGAGTTGATAAAAAGCAATTGCAGAAATCATGCCATGAGTTGTAAATCTCTGCGGAAACCGGGCTGAAAATGAATCCTGAATTAAAAGACAACCTGTTCTACTACTTTCACAGCACGGTTAACCTGCTGGCCACTATCGCCCTGGTAGCTCTGCTGTACCTGCTCGCGGCCAAAGTATTCAAAAACCTCGCCTCGCTGCTGTCGATAATCACCATATGAAGAGATCTTACCTCCCGTCAGGCGAAATGTTCCCTTTGCACCGGCATTTCCCGGCGGCACTGTGGCTGTCCCGGTAACAACTGTTGCGGGCGGGATGTCAGTCCGAGATTATAAAAGTGACATCGTTGCTCACCGCACGGCCGCTGATTGAGTCCTGGACAGTTACCATCAGGTTGTAAGTTCCGGGATTGTAGCCGGTGGGATCGATGGACAGGTAGACAGGGTCGATATTCCCGCGCCGGTCGATTTCCCGCTCGAAGGTGGTGACCACCCGACCCACCTCGTTGCGCACCCCGATAAACCTGCCCAGGGTGGAGATGATTTTTTTGGCCAGTGAAAGACTGCCGGCCCTGGAGCTGATCAGGTACTCCACCTTGACATATTTCCGGTCCTGGGCATCCGGCTTGAGGTTGTAGAGCTCGTAATATATATACACCGGCTGGCCCGATTTAAAAGAGCCGTTCGGCATCGGAGATATCAGGTGCCCGCGGATATTGTACTTGCTGGGCTGGTTGTCCTCGACAACATTCGCGGCCAGGACCAGGTCGCTGATATACAGGCTGTCCGGGCTGCGGTACGAGGGAACGAACAGATTGCTTTTATAGATCTGCATCTGGTTGGGGTCCGTCTGCTTCATCCTGACCGCCAGGTGGTAATAGCCCGGCTTCATGGTGCAATACAGCAGGTCGGGAATCAGGTTCTCCTGGGCGGAGACGAAGTTGGGTACGCGATAGGTCTTGCTTTCCGACTTGCGGGCGACCTCCTGCCACCAGGAGTCGAAGACCACCACTTCGAGCTCGACCGGTATTTCCACCGTGCCGAAGGGGTCTGGCACCTTGACCTGGCTGGTGGGCAGGCCGAAATAGACACCGAGCGCACTCAGTGAATCCGGGCCTTTGAGAGTTACCGGGGCATAATAGAAATTCATCGGGTCTTCCTTGAAATCGTACTCGAAAGTCTCGGTGACCTCGCCCTCCAGGAACCCGCGCTCGGTAAGCATCTCCTCATCGGTGAACAGGTCCATCATGTAGCCGTAGCGGGCATCCTGGTAGCTGCCCTCGATCCGGGTGATCTCATTGGCTAGCTGGTCGTACTTGGGGTGGATCTCGGCACGTGAGCGGAAAAGGGCCTCGATATTGCGCGCGCCCAGCTTGATCTCGGTCTCCATATCGGGGATCAGGGCCTCCTGCAGGCGGTAGACCATCCGGTAGTAGTTATTCACTTCCACAAAATGGTAAATCAGCGGGTTGGACCTGTTCTTGCTGTAGAGCCAGCTCTCGTTTTCCCGCACCGCCCAGTTGCCGGAGTAGTGGGTCTTCTGGTCGGGCTCACCGTGCTTGATATACACCCTGCCGCGCTCATCGTAACCCGGGCGCATCGGCGAGTGGTACTTGTTTTTCACCTCCTCTATCCGGCGGTAATGCTCGGCCAGGCGCTCGTTTTTCACCGTTGTCGGCGTGGGGTCTTTCCTGTTCCAGAAACTGATCAGGAAAATTCCCTTTTTCCCGGAGGGGCTCAGCTTGAACTCCTTTTTTTCATCGCTCATGGTGATATCGCGCAGGTCGTTGACAGCTTCCTCCGCCAGGTCGTCATCCATCTCCCTGGCCGCGCTGAAATAAGCATCACAGGCCAGGGTTACCTCATCCAGGCGGAAAAGCTCCCTGGCCATCAGGAACCGCTGACGGGGAGTCAGGTTCTCCAGGCCGGTCTCCTCGATCTTGGAGAACATCTCCCGGGCCAGCTCCTTGTCTCCGGTATGGGTGTAAATCCTGGCGAGCTGAAAAAGCAGCTCCGAGTGATCCCCCCCGCTGTCGAGCAGCTCGTTCAGAAAGAGGATACCCCGCTCGAAAAAATTGTCGTTGATATAAGCATCGCAGAGCACATCCAGGACCTGGATATTCGAAGGGTCCCGGCGGACAAGGTCCTCGAGCGTGTCCCAGAAAAAGGTCTCCTCGTAGTTCTTCAGCTCGAAACGGTCGGCTGCCAGGGCCTCGTAGTACAGCGCTTTCGTGCTGTCATGCGTGGCGGACTTGTATCGCTTGAGAGTCTTGAGCATGTCATTTTTTTTACGCCTGACCAGGTATACTTCCAGCAAGCCCTCCAGGGCGGTCCCGTTCTTTTTGTCGAGGTCGAGCGCGCGCTTGAACGATTTCTCCGCATCCTTCTCATCCTCCAGGTGCAACTGCGCCTTCCCGAGGTCTACCAGCATCCCGACCGTTTCTTTTTCGCTCTTCAGCCATTTCTCGATAGCCTCGGCGGCCGCCTGCCAGTTCTTGTGCTCGACAGCGTTCTTGGCATACCCGGCCAGGGCTTCCCCGCTCAGGCTGTCCAGCGCCTCGGAACCGGCTCTCAGCGGGACTGCAGCCAGTAAAAAAGCCATTACCACCAGGAGGGTACTTACCCCTGGCCTGACATGCCGCATTATGCTGTCAGGATTGAACTTCGACATTTTCAGCTCTTTACCGGCCCGGTTTTTCATTTTTACTCTTTCGTCATTGTCCTGCATCGCAGATAAGTTTTCCAGAGTTTACAGAGGCAGACCCACGTGTCTGCCCTTGCGGCAGGATTTTTTTCATCCGTGCGCGAACAGGGATGCAACCCGATATCCTTATACATCCGGAGACGGTTAATATTATTACCCTGGAGGCCCTCCCGCGGTTCAACAAATATAACAAAATCAAGGCGAACCGGCAAGCGGGACGCAGCCGGGAGCGGGCCGCTCTCACTTGCCGTGCACGGGCTGGTAGCCGAAGATTTCCGGCACTATCAGCGAGATTTGCTCCACGTAGGTAACTATGAAGAGGACCACTATCATGGCAATGAAGAAAGGCAGCAGCGGCCTGGTGACCTTGCCGATGGTGGTCTTGGCGATCGAGCAGCCGACAAACAGGGCAGTACCGACCGGGGGGGTACAAATACCGATACAGAGGTTGAAAATCATCATGATGCCGAAATGTATCGGGTCCATACCCAGGTTCATCACCACCGGCAGGAAAATCGGGGTGAAAATTAATACGGCCGGGGTCATGTCCATGAAAGTCCCGACAGCGAGCAGCATCAGGTTGATAATCAGGAAAATCAGCAGCTTGTTGTCGGTGAGGTTGACCAGGAAGGCGCTGATGCTCTGGGGGATGTTCTCGTAGGCCAGGACCCAGCTCATGGCCATCGAGGTGCCGATCAACAGCATTACCACGGCGGTGGTGATCCCGCACTCGAGAATGATCCCCGGCAGCTCGCTCAGGCGCACTTCCCGGTAGAGCACCACGCTGAGCAGGAAAGCATAGAGCACCGCAACTGCCGAGGCCTCAGTGGCTGTGAAGACTCCCCCGATTATCCCGCCGAGCACGATAAATACCAGCAGGAGGCTGAGGAACGACCTCTTGAAATGGATGAAAAAATCCTTGATCCCGCCGCCTTCCTCCTTGCCGTAGCCTTTTTTACGGGCGAACAGCCAGCAGACGAACATCAGTCCCAGTCCCATCAGGATCCCGGGCAGAAAGCCCGCCAGGAAGATGAAAGCCACGCTCACTCCTCCGGAGGCCAGGGAATAGACGATCATGATGTTGCTGGGCGGGATGAGCAGTCCGGTGGTGGCCGAGGTTATGCTCACCGCGGCGTTGAAGTCCCGGTCGTATCCCTTCTTGTTCATCACCGGGATCATGAAGCCGCCGATGGAGGAGACCGCAGCCACGGCCGAGCCGCTGATACTGCCGAAAAGCATGCAGGTGACCACGTTGACATAAGCCAGCCCCCCCCTGAAGCGGCCCACGATCACGTTGGCGAAATCAATCAACCGCCTGGCCAGCCCTCCCCT
>JAFGTO010000276.1 GCA_016934095.1 Candidatus Glassiibacteriota bacterium | reverse complement strand
GCTGCTCAAGGTCAACCTCCAGGCGACTGACGCCAGCGGCCAGCACGTGAGCTTCGATGCCGACAACCTGCCCGAGGGGGCGGAGGTTTTCGGCCGCGGCCTGCTGAAATGGCGTCCGGATTACGACCAGGCCGGCGAGTACGAGGTAACTTTCCACGCTTTCGACGCCTCCGCGAACGATGTTTCGGAGACGGTTACCATCACTGTGCTGGATGTCAACCGCAAGCCGGACCTGGTCGCAGAAAACCAGTCGGTGGACGAGGGGGCCAGCCTCCAGTTTACTGTCGCCGCCACGGACCCGGACGAAGACGAGGTGAGCTATGCCGCCTACGGCCTGCCGGAAGGGGCCGATTTCACTGAAGCCTCGGGACTTTTCGACTGGACCCCGGCACAGGACCAGAGCGGCAACTATGTCGTGCTCTTTACCGCCTCGGACGACAAGGAAGGCGGCGTGGACAGCGTCCGGGTAGTGGTCACGGTCGGCGATGTCAACAGTCCTCCCGAGATCGAGACTGTCGCGGACCAGTCGGTGGCGGAAGGCTCGAGCCTGAGTTTCGAGATTATCGCCTCGGACCCGGATGAGAGCGACCAGCTTTCGGTCTCGGCCTCCGGCTTGCCGGAAGGCGCGGAGCTTAACTACGACCAGGGGAACCCGGTTACCGCCACAATCGATTTTACCCCGGGCTACCTGGACGCCGGGATCTATAATGTCCGGGTAACGGCCACGGATGATAACTCCGGGAACCCGCTGAGTGTCAGCCGCAGCTTCAAGCTGGAAGTTACTTAGACGGATGTGGAGCCTGCTTTTAGCGGGCAGCTTACCGGCCCTGACACCCTGAAGCTGGGAGTGAACGAAGGCGGGCTGCTCGAGATAGAGCTTTCGGCCCAGGACCCGGGCGGAGACCCTTTGAGTTATTCTACCAGCGGCCTGCCGAAAAACGCCAGGGCGAATTTTAGCGGAGCGAGGAAGATGATCAGTTTCGCTCCCGACCATACCCAGTCCGGGACCCACAGTTTCGAGGTCGTTGTCAGCGACGGCGGCCAGGCGGTGAACAAGCCAGTGCAGGTTACGGTGGCCGAGGTCAACCTGCCGCCGGTGGTTTTCAGGATCGATGACCAGAGCGTGGTGGAGGGCGATATTTTAACTTTTGCAGTGAACTACCGCGATCCCGACGAGGACTCGGTCGATGTGTTCACCGCGGGCCGGGTCCCCTTCCTGACCATGGGCGACAATCCCCCGGCCAGCATCCGCGACGGTAACGTATTCGTCTTCGACACCGCCCTGCTGCCGGAGGACGAGCAGATCTCCTCTGCGGTCTTCCTCTTCTGGGCTGTCGATGACAACGGCGGGGTGAGCGATTCTGTCAGGGTGGAAATCGCGGTAGTGCGCCGCGACAGTGTCGAGACACCCGAGCTGGCCAGCGGCGATGAAGATGATTTCCTGCCCCCCGGTTTCGGGCTGAAAACCAGGTTCAAAAACAACTCCGGCCAGGCCCTGAGCTGGATGTTCAAGTTCCTGGAGAAGTCCGGCTTCTTGGAGAATGCCGGGCTGCCGGAGCTGGCCTCGGCCGGGGACGGCAAGGTCAAGGCCGAAAAGGGTGTGTACACCTACCTGGCTGGCGATGAGCTGACCAGCCAGTTCTATGGTATCCGCCGCGGCTGGGGCCTTGACCTGAGCTCGCAGGAGCCGGTGGATGGTGCGGATGTCGAGGTTACTCTGAGCTATTTTGACGAGGACCTGCCGACCGAGGTGCCGAACTTTACCGAGGCGCGGCTATCGGTGTTCGGCTATGACCCGGGCCTGGGCACCTGGGTAATGATGGAGGGTGTGGCGGTGGACACTGAGGCGAACGAGGCGACGTTTACGGTAACGGATTATTCGATAGTAGATTACACCATCGGGGCGGTGGTGGACGTGGTGGCGCCGGTGATCACGGACCTGAAAGTGGTGGCCGGGGATTTCACGGTGGTATCGACCGGTGTGGATACGACCTACGACCTGGAGGGTCCGTACGTTTTCAAGATGAACATCACGGATGACGAGGTGGTGAGCAGCACGGATGCGATGCTGTATTATTCCGTGGATGGGGGAGGATTCGAGGAGGCGGCGCTGACCAGGTCATCGGGCAACCTGTTCACGGCCCAGGTGGCCGGCCCGTTGAGCGAGGGCGGCTCGATCAGGTATTACGTGGTGGCCCGGGACAACATGAACGAGGTGTCGTTGCCGTCCGGAGCGCCGGCGGAAGCTTACGAGCTGGTGGTGGTGGAGTACACTGCAGTGCCTGGCGACGTGGACGAGAGCGGTACGATCAACATCTTCGACCTGCTGAACCTGCTGGGAGTGCTTTCCGGCGACAGGGAGCCGTCCCTGGGATCGGATGTCAACCGGGACGGGTCGACCAATATTTTCGACCTGCTGGCCCTCTTGGGGATTTTGGCAGGCTGAGATTGATAACCAATTATGAAGTGCTGAAAATCTGTGAGATTTGCAGCAGGCAAGGGTTCGGAAAACCTTTTGCGCTTTTTTTCTTGACAAAAATTCTTGACAAATTTTTGAAAGGAGTATATAATTAAACCAATTTGGGATTTCCTGATTTTCGATGTATACGCTGACAATTCCTAACCTCTTGGTGTTTCTGCAATTACATTCTGCCGGCTTTTTTTCTAAACGGCGGAGAAAAGGAGGAATGCGTTTAGAATTTTATACAATATTTCTTTAGATGTTCGTAAGAATTAATTCAGGTTTGACACAGGGTAAACTTTCAATTCCAGCCACGGGGGGAATGTCTATGAAGCAAAGCCAACCATCTTTGCCCACCAGCAAAACGGTTCTTTCTTTTAACTCTCGAAGGGGGAAAACTCTTATGAAATCTCGTTTTCTGGCCAGTACACTCGTTATGTTACTGGGACTATTCAGTACCAACCTCTTTGCTCAGCTTTCCGATGCCACTACGGTGGACTTCCTATTGAAGAACGACCTGACTGGTGCTCCTTACAGGACTACAACTACAGCCAGGGAAGACACGGTAGGGCATCCGGCGTTATGGAAATTTACCTGGGAAGCGGGCAGCCAGGCCAAGGACGTTACGACTTATAGGTTTACTTTCCCCGAGGGGACGGTTACCGACCAGGAAGAGCTCGAAGATGAAGGTATCCTGGTCACTTATACCTTTTCTGCGGAGAACATTGTCACCAACTATGTTCCCGCCGCCAATATCCAGGTGACAGGCAACCCGCTGGGGTCCAGCTACAGTGCCTCCACACCGCCTGTTATCGTGATCACCGCCCACCGCGACTGGAATTCGTACGCCAGGTATGACGTGGAATTCGTGAGCGGCCTCTACCATGGTAGCTCCGTCACCGGGATAAACAGGTACAGCTACAACGGTACGGACGACCAGGGCAACATGCTGGTCAAATTCAAGCACAGCGACCTGACCACGACCTTCCAGGACAGCACGAGCTTCTACATTTCCAACGACGCCGCCGACAGTGTCTATTACAACTCCTCCATCGGGGGCTTCGTCAGCGGGCAGTACTGGCCGGGCGGCGACTCGATCATGGTGGTCGACCGCTTCGGCAACTTCGTCCGGGACTTCTTCGACGACACCGACGACTCGCTGATCATCTCGGTGGGCAGCAGCGTGGGAACTTTCACCTCGCGCCTGGTCAACAACGGTGTAGCCTCAGTCCCGCAGGCGCTGCTGGATACCCTGGGCGCCGGGAACAAGATCAGGTTCCAGGGCTCGGGCGCAGCTTTTCATTCGTCTTTCAGCAGCAACGCCTTGCTTGACAGTACTGCCGGCGGTGCCGCGACTGGTAAACTCTACCAGCAGGTGGATATTAACGGCACCAATACCTGGGCGGTCAGGGCCAAGGAAAACGATGACCTGATCAACGTGCCGCTGTTCCTGGGCAACACCACTCCACGCACTGCATCGCCTTATCCTTACACCCTCGGCGTCAAGCTGACCACGGCCACCGCCGTGGAAGAGGGCGATACGATTTCCATTACCATTAACCTGGGTTCCAAAGATGCCTCCAGGCAGTCTGCGGGCACCCTGCTCGGTGTGCCTGCCAACCGCACGGTGACCATCCGGAGAGTGCTCTACGAATCCGATGTCAGCGACCTGATCGGCGAGATCGTGCTGACCATGCCGGAAGTAACGGCCCTGGGTACCCAGAACCCGTATTACAACGGCCTGCCGCTGAGCACCACCGGCGCAGCCACGCTGACGATCAAGGACAAATTCGGCGACTTGTTCGCCGCCAAGGATGTCGGGACGGAGACCGACAAGCTGGTTTTCGAGCTCCGCTACCTGACCCTGACTTACGACGATGACGGCGACTCAGACGACTACGGGGAGATTACCGGCTGGACACAGAACTCGACCATGACCGGCATCCTCCACGACGGCACGTCCATCGGCGATTTCGATCGGCCGGCCACCCATTTCCTGGATCCCAGCGGCACGGATATTTTCGTCGCCGACACGATCAAGGGTGCCGACGCCACCACGAGCTCCAGCGGTGTGCTGACTTTCAGCAGTGTGCGCTATTACGGCACCACCTCGCATCCCAACAACGAGGCGATCCGGGTAGTGGTCTACGCACAGAGCACCCCGGATGTCCGCGACAGCGCGCTGATTACGGTCGAGCCCAGCCCGCCGGTCGCCTGGGAGCTCTCGACGTTTTCCGCCAACCTGCAGACGGCCATCGATGACGGAGAGGTGGTCAAGGGTGCGCGTATCCCGGTGGAGCTGCCGATCTTCGCACTGGATACGGCGTACAACTATGTTTCCAACATGGACCTGCTTTACGATGCAGGCTTCCTGGACGGTGTCAGCGTAGCCAGCACCGCCGGCGTGTTGAACGCCATCAACTTCAAGATCGATGGCGTGGACCCGCTGGGCTATGGCAATTACGCTAGTGCTACCACCAACGACTCGATCAAGATCGACTCGATGACCCTAACCGGCAGCGCCGGGCGCGGCAACATTGCCGATGCCAACGCCAAGGCCGACCCGTCCTTTATCTATGACTATGACTTCGAGCGCGCGGACTCCAGCCGCCTGAACCTCGGCGGCTCGGGCGCCAACGACATGGGCCTGCGCCTGAAGTACCAGGGCGTGAACTACCGCCTCACCATGATCCACAAGCCGGGCAGACTGGCCGGCAAATACGGTGCGGCCCCGGCCGACGTGTCTACGGACCTCGGGCTGTTCACCCTGCTGAGCCCCACGCTCATCGACAGCGTGACTAATGTCAGCGCTTTCTCCTTTACGAGCGCGGCGGACACGGCCGGAGCAGTGCTGAACAACGGCCTGGTGGTGAAATTCAAGGTACCCACCGACAATATCATCGAACCTAACCGGTCCGACAGCCTGGCTTACATCAAGTTCATGAGCCTGCCGGACGGAGCCGGTATCCCTGTGGGTATCACCAAGGAAGATGTCGAATGCTCGGTTGACAACGTCAACTACTACGACGCCGTGGCGATCGGGCAGGGCGGCGAAGGCTTGGAGGACTCGATCGGTGTGGTCGTCTCGGTCAAGGCGAACGAAAACGACTACTACTATATCAGGCTCAAGGGTTTTGTCAACCCGACCAAGAGCGACACCTCCTACGGGGTGCAGGTGGCCACCAAGGCCAGCCCGGTCTGGGCTCATAACAATGCAGCCTGGGCGCCTGGAGACGCCTCTTTCGGCGGTCTCAAGCTGAAGAACCCCGGCGGCACCACGCTTGCCGTACCCAAGTACTTCAGCAGCGGCATCACCCAGACCAAGGACACCCTGATTGCCGGTCAGGAGTACATGTACAAGGTGTTCCTCGGCGACAGGCACGGTAACGTGAAGAACATGGGCTCCGGCAACAGGGGCTTGATCTTCAAGTCCGCGGACACCACCCTTACCGGTGCGCACACCGCGGTCCGTCAGCGTACTACAGCCGGCCACGGCGGCCACATGTACGACTCGCTGTGGGTTAGCTATGACACGCTAGCGACATCGGGGACCAAGTACGCGCTCGTCGACAGCATCTTTATCACACCCAAGTATGCTGCCGACTATTACCTGGTGGTGATCGATTCGGCCAAGTCCACCATACGCGACTCGGTGCTGGTCACAGTGAAGCCCACCACTATCGGCTCGCTGACTATTGTCGAGCCCCTCGGGGTGCAGAAAGCCAACACCGGGGCCGTGGTGGATTCGTCTCTCACGGTACTGCTGAAAGACACCTTCGGCAACGTGTTGCCGGATTCCGTGGTGCGTTACGTGGTATCCTCCGGTTCGGGTACTTTCAGGGACAGCATGGGTGTTACCGTGGCCACGCCTAACGATACTCTGTCGGTGGTAACCAATGCCGAGGGCAAGGCCATGGCCAAGCTCACAGCCGGAACCAGCGACGAGATCACGGTGGAGGTGGATGTCCCGACCAACACCGGGATCACTGCGGTGGAGTTCAATGTTTCCACCAGCCCTGTTGTCATAACAGGTCCCTCGGTTGTCAACTTCAAGAGCCCGCCGGCGGCGCTGGTGCAGGATACCCTCGTCGGTGTGACTATCACGGCGGACGTCAGTGATGCCGAGTACGTGAAGATAGTTTACCTGCGGGCGATCACTACGGCGCTCGAGCTGCAGGAGGACGGCACTTACGCCGCTGCGGCCACCAGCGATACCGCAGTGGTCGACACCCTGGAAGTGTCCACGGCCACTGAGGACTCGGTCAGGTTTACGGGTCTTATCCCGGCGCAGAAGCTCGGGACCACGGTGGTTTACGATATCGATGTCATCGATGTCGGCCTGGACACCACCATGACCTGGACCGATACCACGGACGATATGGGTGGCACCTACACGGTCTCGCCGAAAGCCGGTAAGCAGGATCTTACCGCTGACGCAGTCAAGGTCGGCGACCTGATCCGTACGGTCTACCTGTTCCTGAAAGACCCGCCGGCCATCACCTACAGGCTCATCGATTACCTGGGCCTGGACCGCGATGCCAACTGGGTGTTCGAGCCTGCCGATATTACGGCCGTCCTGGCGCTCTGGAGAGGTGGATCCACCACCTTGCTCGCCTCGGCTGCTGAAGAGCAGGATCGTTCCGCCAAGCTGTCGATGGCTTACGAAGCGATTGACAAGGCCACCGCGACTCTCTCCATTAACCTGGAGAACCAGGGCAGCCTGAACTTTGCCGCCCTGCGGGTGAAGTACGATACCGACAAGTTCGTCTTCGGTGAGGTAAAGGCCGCGCAGCGGCTCGAGGGAGTTGATGTCCACTTCGCCAACAACGAAACCGAAGGTATTTACAGCATAGTGGTCATCAACATCAAGGGCCGTCCGATCTCCACCGGTAACGGCGCGATCCTGACCATCCCGGTCTCGGCTGTCGGTGAGAAGTTCGACGGCGAAGGCGAGATTTCTCTGCTCGAAGCAGGGTTTGAGCCGGATGTCGCCGCGGAGATCAACGGCGAGGCTCTGTCTCCGAAAGCCATCCTGCCGAAGGCTTTTGCACTCGGTCAGAACTATCCGAACCCGTTCAACCCGTCGACGACTATTGCTTTCGATATCCCGGAAGGTAAGGAAGCGTTCGTCCGTCTCAATGTCTACAACATCCGCGGCCAGCTCGTACGCACCCTGGCCAGTGAGACGATGGATGAAGGCTCCTACAAGATCGAGTGGGACGGTAAGGACAATAATGGCCGTTTCGTGGCTTCCGGTGTCTACTTCTACCGGATTCAGGCCGGTGAGTTCAGCAAGACCCGGAAGATGGTCATTCTGAAGTAAGGAGTTGACAATGCTGGGAAGAGTGCCGAATTCTTCCATGAATTCGGCACTCTTTTTAAGCAAAGAAATATCATTATTGTCCGTTTTCCGTATATTGATCACATAATTGTAACCTTTACTCACGGGATAAAAGCATATGTTGAAGTTACCTCTTATATCGGCTCGTCAGGAGACGGGGAGGTTTAGATATGAAACTTAAAAGGCTTCTAAGCCTGGCAGGAGTGCTAGCTTTATTTTTATTGTTAACCGGAGGCAGTCTGTACGGGGCTAACGCTGTGATTGTGGAGGATAGTGAGGGATTCTCGGGCAGCAGCGTTATGGTGAAAGTGTACGTAACTACCGACACGGTTTATCCGGGGGCTGAAATTACGCTTTCCTTCAATGCCGACTCGTTGGGATACGAGTGGGGAAGCATAGTGCACAACCCGGAGGTTTGGACCGCTGATGCACCGGAGGTGGATACGACGACGCCCGGCCAGGTCAAGGTGGTATTCTACACCATGGCCGAGGAATCACCCCTGGTGGAGACAAGTACTCCGAAAGAACTATTCACGATCCAGATGAATATTCCTGAGGGACTTTTACCGGGAGACGTTGTTATCTCCCCCACGGCGGATTTCGTGGGACTGTCGACGGATTTCCTGCCGGTCTATAATACGGTGGCTGATCTGACGGACGGAGCGGTGAATGTCCTCAGCAAGTTTATCCTCGAGGCGGACAGTGTCGAGACCAGCCTGGGGATGTCGTTCGAAGTGCCGATATATATGAAAAACGCGGAGGACGTTGTCGGGCTCGAATTCTACCTTTCTTACACTCCCACCCAGGTGGAATTCAACTACGACGTCGAGATAAACCCGGATATCTGGCAGAACGGCACCCCCGAGTTCGAGGTTGACTCTTCCGAGGCAGCCGACGGCAAGATCAAGCTCGTCCTCTATACCTGGGAAGAAGCCTCTATACCGGTCTCGGCGGTCAGCCAGTGGATCGCGAAGATTTCCATGAAGACAGCTGCTACTGCAACTGCCGGGCCATTTAATGCATTAGATATAACAGACCCGACCGTGAACACGCTTACGGATACTTTCGAGCCGGTCTATAACACTCCCAGTGTTATTAACGGTAACGTAGATATTGTCGGTAAGTTCAGCCTGAGGATCAGCAGGGACGCTACTGCAAACCCCGAAGGCTCGGACACGGTAAGGGTCTACTTGAAGAACGCGGATGCGATTGTAGGCTACGAGGTCGGATTGACCTTCGACGAGGACCAGTACACTGTCAGTGAGACCGACGTCGATGTTATGGCGGATATCTTCTCGGGCGATCCTTCTGATGTCGAAACTAATATCACCCCGGGAGACGGTTCTCTGACGGTGAGCGCCGCTTCGGTCGGCGAAAGTACTATCGCGGCAGGCACGGAGGAAAAGCTGGCCTTCGAGTTCATCCTGCATGTCAATGAGGATGCCACAGCCGCCTACGACAGTATCGATGCGACCGGAGAAGTTACCATTGTAGACGAAGAATTCATCCCGCAGTACGTTACGGTCAGTCCGACCGACATACAGAAGGGTGTGTTTTTCGTCCGTGGCGCCTACGAGTTCGAAGTCGTGGATGTCAGCGGTGGAGTAGGGTCCACCCAGAGGGTCATCATCAAGATATCCAACAAGGCAGCGGTTGCCGGCCTTGACATGCTCATCGAGTTCGACTCGGACTCGCTGGAGTATGTCGCCGGCTCGCTGACTTTCAACGGTGATATCTGGGAAGCCGACACTCCTGAGGATACGGCTGTCAGTACCTATGCGGACAGCATCAGGATAGGGATGTTCGACACGGGTAAGGAGAACAGCATCACCGCAGGCGGTACGGCCCGACAGTTGTTGAGCCTGCAGCTTACCGCCACCGGTGCGATGACGGCCGGCGACAAGGCCTCGATCAAGTCCAGTGGTGAAGCCACCGTGATGAACGCCGAATTCGTGCCTGAATATAAGACTATCAGCCCGGATGAGGGTTATTTCACCATAGTCGCGGTCGATGTAACTCCGCCCGATTCGGTCAGAAACATCGAGGCCACTATCGGAGTAGGCCGGATTGATTTGACCTGGGACAACCCGACAGACCTGGACCTCGACCTGCTAACCCTGGTGAGGACCGAGGCAGGAACGGGTGCGGTCGATACTCTGTTCAACAGCAAGGAATCCGGGGAGTTGATCAGCACCTGGAGCGATGTCGACCTGGATGCCGAAGAGGGGTATTCCTATTCGTTCCAGACCTGGGACGTTTCAGGCAACACCAAGGGCGCGACTACGGTCGGTCCTTTCTCTCCTCTGCCGCCTTTGCCGACTGTTTATCCCGACAAGGTGGTCGTTTCCCAGGATGACGTGGTAGTCGGGGACCAGCTGGTCGAGATAAGCTGGACCAACCCTGCCGACAAGACCAATGCCGTGATCGATTATGTCAGGGCCTACCGCCGGGCGGCAGGCGACACTGATTCGGTGATGGTGGTGGACGGCATGGGAATGGCCGAGCAGCCGGAGTCGCTGTCCGATACCGACGTGGAAAACGGGGTTACCTATACCTATATATTCTACGCCTACGATACCGACGGAGACAAGTCCGAAGCTGCGATGGTGACTGCCACGCCAGTAGCCCCGGTAGTGGCGGAGAGCTATTTCAAGGTGGTCGATGCTTTCGACATGCCCGGCATGGAAGCGGACGTAACGATCCAGGTCTATTCCGATGAAGCAGACGTTGCCGGGGCAGGGTTCACCCTGGCTTTCGACCAGACTAAAGTCCAGATAACCGCGGCGGAGAAAGCCGCCGGGATACCCGACGAATTCACCGCTGTCGGGGTGGATCTCGAGGAAGCCAACAGCACGGGTGAGCTGAAGGTTTCCCTGGTGGACTTCAGTTTCAGCAAGCAGATCGCAGCCGGCGCGGTTACCGACCTGTTCGTGGTTACTTTCATGATCCCGGAGGATGCGACTCCGGGTATGGAATACGAGCTGACCCTGCCGGTGGATGAGGCCTCGCTCTCCGATGCGGATGCCAATTCCATCCCGGTGTATACCATGGACGGTATACTGGGAGTGGCCGAGGGCGTGGTGAAGATTACCAGCGCCACGACCAGCAAAGGCGGAAGCGCTATCCTGGATGTGCTGTCGACCACTCAGGTCGATGTGGCAGGGGCGAGCTTCCAGGTGGTGTTCGACCCGGAGAAGCTGCAGATTACCGCAACTGCTCTCGGTGCGGATGCCGCCAGTATGACTCCGGTCGGCGTGGAAATAGCCGGGGCCAATACCAGCGGTGTGCTTGCGGTCAGCCTGGTTGATTTCTCCTTCTCCAACCCGATTGCCGCAGGCGCCGATAAAATGCTGTTCAAGGTTACCTTCTCGGTCTATGCGGATGCCCTGCCGGGCGAGGTGATCCCGGTCGAGCTTGCGGAGGTCTCGCTCTCGGACCCGGATGCGAACACCATCTCTGTCGGGGTGATTAACGGCGCGATTACGATTTCCGCCAGAGACCCACGGGACCTAAACGGCGATGGTGTAATTGACGTGCGCGACCTCTACGCCTACCTGGTAGCCACGGTGCCGCCTTCCCTGCAGGATCTGGCAGATCTGATCAGCTACCTGCTGGAACAGACTGTGGACTGCAGCAGCATGCTGGCCTCGGCGCAGGACCTGACCGATGCTAACGTGCCTGAGGGAGCCGCTCTGGTCAGACTGGACAGCAATTTCGAGATAATTGTGGCGCGCTTCACTTTCAGCTACGACAATACTTACAAGGTGGCTGACGTGAAGTTGGGCCGTTCCCTGCCGAGCACGGCGATGATCAAACCGTTCTTCCTGGATGGCGAGCTTGTAGTGGATGTCATCAATATGGGGAGCGGTTTTGTGCCTGCCGAGCTGGAAGGGGAATTGTTCCAGGTCTTGTTCGAGGGAGCGAGTTTCGAGGAAGCCAAGCTCAGTCTTGAACGGGTAGAGGTTGCTGACCTGACCGGTAAAGTCTACGGAAGTGAAACGGCCAAGGTGAGTGCAGCGGCGGTTTTACCCAAGGCCTTTATGCTGGCTCAGAACAGCCCGAATCCGTTCAACCCTTCCACCACGATCAGCTATGAGTTGCCTGAATCGGCCGGTGCGTTAAGGGTTGTTCTGGATGTTTACAATATCCGTGGACAGAAGGTTGTTACCCTGGTTGATGAGCTAAAGGACGCCGGAAGATACACGGTGAATTGGGACGGTCGTGATGCGGGCGGAAGGGTTGTTTCCTCCGGTGTTTATTTCTACAGAATGAAAGCCGGCGATTTTTCGGCGGTCAGGAAGATGGTTATCCTTAAGTGAGGAACTGACGAATGGCGGCGGGCTCCCGCTACGGGAGCCCGCCAGCCAACAGCTTCACATTCAACTAAGCTCATCAGGGGGAATTTATGAAAATAATTAAGATACTATTCTTAGGAATAGTACTGGTGCTGTTCAACATCGCTTATCTGGCGGCACAAGCCTCTCCGGATACGATATTTGTCAAGACCACACCGGTCAGTCCGGGTGGTGTGCTTACCATAACCTACGAGGCGCACATTAACTCAGAAGCTGTCGGTGGGGTGGTTGTCATTATGCAGGGAATTCCGGCAGAGGTTACACCGGTTGGGGCTGAGTGGTATACCTGGGGTGAAGGATATGGCGAGGTTCTGCAGGATGAAGCGGGGTTAAAGCCCAATATCGTTAAACTGGATGCCAGCGGGCTGCAGCTTTCTCTGCTGAGCTTCAATCTCGATGATTTGGTAGATGACGGAGACATTCCTTCCAAATCCGGGGTGCTGCTAACCTATTCGCTCCAGGTCCCTGAGGATATGGAGTTCGGCAGTCATCCGCTGACCCGGGCTACCCAGCCCCAGGAGGGAGTTCTTTTACTGGCATATCCGTTCACCGGTGCGGCCTTGGGGACTCTCCCGGCGGTTGTTGCAGACCCGATCGTGATTGCCGATATCCCGGCGTACGATGCATTGGAGCTGCCGGAAATCACCGAGATCCCCAGCACCGGAGGCAAGCTGAGCCTGCCGATCAACGTGCTGAACAAGGATGAGATCGCCTCGGGGAGCTTCAAGGTATCGTACCCTGCAGGCCTGAGCCTTGCCAGCGTGAAAGCCGGCTCGCGGGCCGGTGGGATGGCCTTCACGATCGGCGATACCGAGACAGCGGACGGGATGACCACTGCGACCGTCACGTTTTCCGGCGGAAAAGTGGCCATGGGGCCGCTCGGCACCCTCTGCACCCTGGAGTATGCTGCCTCAGGGCTGACTGCGGGAGACCCGATCTCCATAGCCCTGGCCGACGTGGTGTTGAGCGATGCCGCCGGAGCTCCGCTGACAGCTCTCCAGCAGCCTGCCATCGGTACCTTGGCACCCGACGTGTTTTTCGGCGACAGCTTGATTGTCGGCGTCAAAGCCGGTGCCCATCAGCCGGGTGAGGCGGATGAGGCCAGCGGTATCGCCATGATCGTAGACGGCCAGCTGCACCTGCCTGTCATGATGACCAACAGCCTGCCGGTGTCGGTGATGGAGTTGCAGATTTGCAAGCTCTCGGCTGATGAGGCCATAGAGCTTTCCCTGGACGCCGATGGGGTTATGCAGAGCGACAGGATGGCTAACTGGCAGGTCAATGTGGCCGATTCCACAGAGTATATCAAAATCGTGGCGTTCGCCTCTTCAATCGACAAGGTGATTGAAGTCGGAAGCGGTGAGATCATGAGCCTGGTTTTCGATATCGAAGGCTGGGAAGGCGTAATCACAGAGGATAACTCTGTCGATGTCAGCCTGTTAATCAAGCAGGCAAATGTTCTCGACTCCGACGGCAGCTACATGTCGATGCAGTTGATTGACGGCGTGGCCACCATTGACAACCGTGTGCCGCTCAGCGGAGAGGGTCTCGGCCCGGGCGCTTCATTGCCCAAGGCTTTCGCACTGGCCCAGAACCATCCCAATCCGTTCAACCCGTCCACTACCATCAATTACCAGGTACCCGAGGATGCCGGTTTTGTCTCGTTCAGCCTGAACGTTTACGACATCCGTGGTAAGCTGGTGAGGACGCTGGACAAAGATGTGAAAGGACCGGGCTTCTACACGGCTAATTGGGATGGCACCGACAACCACGGGCGCCAGGTGAGTTCCGGGGTATATTTCTACCGCTTCAGTTCCGACAAGTATACCTCGACCAGAAAAATGGTCCTGTTGAAGTAGCTGCAGTTGTATCTGAAGAGCAAGGCAAAGAAGCCGCTGAAGTTATTAACTTCAGCGGCTTCTTTTATTTAAGGTCGCATTTCCCTGCGGCCAGCCGCGGGGAAATGCGAGCGGGTGTCCAATCCAGGGGGCCTGCAAATACTCCTAAGGGAGTCGAGGCCCGTGCCCTTTTGGATGGCCGCTACGGAAAAACGTCCTCAAGCCTTCTGCTTGCCGGACTTCCTCTTTTTGTCGCTGAGCTCCTCTTCCAGGGCGGACAACTCTTCCTTGATAGTCTGCTTGACCGTGCTTTTGCCCTCCTCGACCAGCTTGGAGATCTCTCCGCGGATGGAGCCGATCGATTTCTTGCCCTCATCGTAGAGCTTGCCCATCTCGCCTTTCAGTGAATCGATGGTCTTCTTGCTTTCATCGATTACTTCATGGCCCTTTTTCGCCAGGTGTTCGGAAGTTTCTTTCAGGGCTTTCCTGGCATCGTCTTTTTTCTGGCCGAGTTTCCTGCGGGTCTCTTCCCCGCTTTGCGGTGCGAGCAGCAGAGCCGCGCCGGCCCCGCAGATCGCTCCCAGCAGAAAGGCCTTGACGATTGAAAAACTGCCGGTATTCTCAGACATGTCAGCCTCCTTTAAACGTGGTTTACAACAAAGGTCAGGTCCACTTACTAAATTTATCCCCAAGAACCTTGAAAGCGGCCACTATGTTCAACAGGGGATTCTTCATCTTGTCCTGCACGTAATCCAGCAGGTCGATCAATTCTTCCAGTTTTTCGCGGGTCTCGGGGATTATTTCGGTGAAGTCATCCACCTTTCGAGAGGTGCTCTCGGCAAGCTCCTGCAGGTTTCTGGTCGCGCTTCCCAGTACGTCGAGTGCAGGCTCGAGCTTACTGGCGCATATTTCCCTCAGGTACTGGATTGTCTTCCGGATCCTGAGATAAGCCATGATGGCGAGAACGGTCAGCACCAGGAAATAAAGCGCGATAACCACCAGGCTCACCGCACAGATTATTTGGATTGTTGTTGACATGGTATAACCACCCGGGATGAAAAATGGTTTAGTAATGCTTATTACCGGGAGATGGGCGCTCAGCTCCGGTCTTCCGGTGGTCCAATTTAGCGATAGGGGGCAGGCGACGTTTAAATTGAGTCCGCTCGACCCTCTCCAGGATAGTGTCTATAAGCCGACTGGAAAAGCCGAGTTCTTCCACCTCTTCCGGTTCAAGCCCGCGGTCGATCAGCAGCTCGAGCAATGCATCCGCCTCGTCATAGCTGAACCCCAGCTCATCCTCATCGGTCTGTCCGGACCAGAGGTCCGCGCTGGGTGTCTTGGCTGTGATGCTTTCCGGTAGTCCCAGGTATGCGGCCAGGGCGCGCACCTGAGACTTGTAGAGGTCTCCCAGCGGGTTGAAAGCGCAGGCCGTGTCTCCCCACAAAGTACAGTATCCCAGCAGGTACTCTGTCTTATTGCCTGTGCCGAGAACCAGGGAGTTTTCCGCCGCCGAGATGTCGTAGAGAACGATCATGCGCATGCGGGCCATCACGTTGCCCCGCCTGACCGGGCTCATTCCGGGATGTCTCTCCAGGTATGGCTTGACCATCGGGGTGATCTCCACCAGGCGCTGATCGATGCCTAAGCCGGCCGCCAGTTGACGGGCATCCGAGAGGCTGTCGGCAGTGGAGGTCTCATACGGCATCATCACTCCGATCACGTTCCTTGCACCCAGGGCGTGCACGGCCAGGGCGGCGCAAAGACTGGAATCGATCCCACCGGAGAGACCCACCACAACTTTCGAGAACCCCGTTTTCCCGACTTCGCTGCGAATAAAGCCGGTCAGGGAACCGAGGCTCTCCTCGCAGTTGAAGGCGGAAGACACTTTCTTTGCTGCTTTCGGGTTCATCACGGTCCATTGATACCGGGGATAATAGGATCCAGGCAGCGGGTCGATAAACGAAAGTTGCCGCAAAAGCCAGGTTGCAGCGGGGTGAAAACCATTAACCCCTTGATTTTCTTATGGATTTGTATCTTTATGATAATACTGTCTGCGCTGATTTGTCAATACTCACCGCCGGTTTGCGCGAGTTGCCCGGAGGTTTCGATTGATTTTCGGCAGCCTGTTTATTATAATAGACAATCCGGTTTCTTTGCAGCCGGTAAGTGCAGTTTTCTTCCGGAGCGACTGATTCGGCTATACAGGGGCGGCGCAGGTAAATGCGAGCCTGGCCAGCCATAGAGAAAGGTGGTTTTCATGTCAGACAACAAGCCGGTACACGTTACGGACGCCGAGTTCGAGGAAAAAGTACTCAAAGAGGACAGTATCGCCGTGGTTGATTTCTGGGCGGAGTGGTGCGGGCCCTGCATCCAGATGGCCCCGATACTGGAATCTTTTGCAGAGGCCAATATAGGTAAGGTAAAGGTTTTCAAGCTGGATGTGGATGAGAATGCGAAAACCGCGCAGAAATACGGCATACGCAGTATCCCCACCCTGATTTACTTCAAGGGCGGAGAGCCTGCCGACATATCTATCGGGTATGTAGGGGAATCTTCCCTGCAGAACAAACTGGATGCTCTGTTAAAGAGTTAGTGATCCGGATGTCTTTCTTACCCAAGCTCATTAAATACTGGTATATTGACCTGATCAGCCCGCTTATTCGTTTTTGTATCCGCCACCGGGTGGAACCGAACCTGCTGACTATCATCGGGTTCGGGATCACGGTGGGTGCAGCGGTGTCATTTGCCAGGGACCATGTCCAGCTTGCGGGTGCGATCCTGCTGTTCAGCGGGACTTTCGACATCATAGACGGAAAGGTGGCCCGTGCCACGGGGTTAAGCAGCAAGTTCGGCTCTTTCTTCGACTCCACCATGGACCGCCTCTCGGATACGATAGTCAACCTGGGGCTGTTGTACCTGTATTTGCAGCGCCACCAGAACGAGATGATCTGGATCCTGATGCTGGTAACCATCGGGTCATTGATGGTCAGCTATACCCGATCGAAAGCGGAGGCGCTCCATATCGACTGCCAGGTGGGCATGTTCCAGCGCCCCGAGCGTATCGTTTACCTGGGGTTCGCCGCCCTGCTGGGACACGTGGTACTTTATTACATGCTCTGGGCCCTGGCCATCTTCACCAACCTGACAGTGATCCAGCGTATGTTCCATGTCTATGCCGTGGCCCACGGCGTACCCCTCGAAGAAGACAAAGACTGACATTCTCTCGGGGCGAAAAGAACCTTCGCTCAAACAAAGTATTCCTGCCTGAGATTTCACGGATTTTACCGGTTTCTTGACCCATGCACAGAGGAAAGTTTATCTCGATTGAGGGCGGCGAGGGGGCCGGGAAAACCACCCAGGCCACCCTGTTGGCTCGCAGCCTTTCCGCAGCCGGCTATCAGGTCCTGAGCGTGCGGGACCCGGGCGGCACTGAGATCGGAGAGAAAATAAGGGAGATCCTGCTCGACCGGTCCCACCACGAGCTAAACGCCCGGGTGGAGCTGCTGCTCTACCTGGCCAGCCGGGCGCAGCTGGTCAGTCAGGTTATCGAGCCGGCGCTGAGCGCGGGCAAGGTGGTGATTACCGACCGTTTTCATCATTCCACGCTTGCCTACCAGGCAGGGGCCCGCTCGCTGAACATGGAAATGGTGCGCGAGATGAACCTTTTCGCCACTGCAGGGATCCTGCCTGATTTGACTTTCCTGCTCGACCTGCCGCCTGAGGCGGGGTTTGAGCGTAAAGGCCTGGCAGGAGGGGAAACAGACAGGATGGAGGGGGAGGGGCAGGCTTTCCACGAGTGGGTGCGCAGGACTTTCCTCAAGCTCGCAGAACAGGACCCGGAGCGTATCCGGGTCATCGACGCCCGGCAGACTGCAGAGGGAATCGCTCTGGAGATCAGCAGGCAAGTAATGGAGAAGCTGGAAGAATAGACCGAAAGCCGGCAATAGGGCCGGGGTTGAGGTCCAAGCCGGGAAACGGCTCCGCCGGGCCGGCGCTCAGCCGGGGCCTTCTTTCTTCAGTTCCCGCCTATTCGGCCCGCACCACCCTCAAGACCTCTTCGATCGAGGTGATCCCCTTGGCGGCTTTCTCCAGGGAATCCAGGTAGATCGTGATCATCCCCGCTTTGATAGCCTCTTCCTTGATTTCCTCGGATGAGGGCTTGCGCAGGATCGCCTCTTTGATCTCTTCGCTCATGGTCAGTACTTCGTGGGTGCCGATCCTTCCTTTATAGCCGCTGCCGTGGCAGGCGTCGCAGCCCTTGGCTTTGAACAGCGTGGCACCCTCGGCCAGGGTTCCCAGGACTTCCAGTTCCTGTTCGGACGGCTCGTAAGCTTCCTTGCACTTGGGACAGAGCCGCCGCAGCAGACGCTGGGCGCAGACGCAGAGCAGGGAGCTGGAGACCAGGAAAGGCTGAATGCCCATGTCCAGGAAACGGGTTACCGTGCCTGCGGCATCATTGGTATGCAGCGTGCTGAACAGCAAATGCCCGGTGAGCGAGGCTTCGATGGCGATTTCCGCGGTTTCCAGGTCCCGGATCTCGCCGACCAGGATCACATCCGGGTCCTGGCGGAGATAGCAGCGCAGCGCGCTGGCGAAAGTAAGGCCTATCTCTTTTCGCACCGGCATCTGGTTGATACCGAAAAGCATGTACTCCACCGGGTCTTCCGCAGTCTGGATATTGATGCCCGGATCGTTGATATAGTTCAGCGCCGCGTACAGGGTGGTCGTTTTGCCGCTTCCGGTCGGGCCTACGTGCAGGATCATACCGTAGGGGCTTTTAACTATCTTCTCGTATATCGCCAGGTTGTGTTTCGAGTATCCCATCATGTCCAGGCTGACAGAAGTGCTGGTTTTGTCCAGGATACGCATGACCACCTTTTCACCATAGACCATCGGGCCGGTGGCCACGCGCAGGTCGATATCGATGCCTGTGCGGGTGAACTCCTTGAACACGATACGGCCGTCCTGCGGCAGCCGCCTCTCGGCGATGTTCAGCCCCGACATGATCTTGAGACGGCTTATCAGGGCTTTCATCGAGTTGGGGGGAAGCTTGAGCGCTATCTGGCAGACCCCGTCGATCCGGTAGCGCACCAAAATTTCTTTCTCGAACGGCTCTATATGGATGTCGCTGGCGCCGCGGGTGTAAGCATCCTCGATAATCCGGTTGGCCAGTTGGACGATGGGGGTGCTCTCCTCATCCACGTCATCTTCCAGCTCCACCGATTCCACCCCATCCGTGCCGCTTCCGTAAGTATCGCCCACCAGGGCGGCAACCTCGTCGATACCGGTCGAATCGTTCTTGAAATACTCCTCGATAATCCTCTTGATCTGGCTCTCCGCCGAGACCACGATCTTGTCCACGCCCAGCTTGGTGGCCCAGCGAAAGTTGTCGATTCGCTCGAAATCGACCGGGTTGGAAATGGCGATCTCCACCGCCTGCGAGCCGGTTTTCTTGATAGGCAGGATGAGGAATTTTTTGAGGTTGTTCTCACCCACCAGGTTCATCAGCTTCTCATCCGCCACGTAGTCATCCCGGATCTCGTAATATTCGTGGTCGGTAAGCCTCGCCAGGTAGTAGGCCAGCTCCGTATCGGTCATTTTCACTTCCGGCTGGTGGACTTTCTGGATGATTTTTGCCGAATAGTCCGCCACTTCCTCGAGCAGCTGCCGGTCTTTTTCGGTGAACAGTCCCGGCCCGTCCGGGGGGTTCTTGTTGATAATCTGGATACAGCCGATAACCTGGTCCGTAATCACCGGTACGGTGATCATGCTCTTGGTCTGGAAGCCGGTTTCCTCGTCCACTCCGCTGTAAAAATTCGGGTCGTTCTGGGTGTCGAAAGAGATATAGGTCTCAGCCGACTCGATCACTTTGCCCACTATACCCTGGCCTTTCTTGAGAGTGATTTTTCGCAGGCGGTCGGCTTTTTTCTGAAACGCCTCGTGCAGCTCCTCATTGTCTTTGTACAGCAGCTCGCTGAAATACACGTTGGTAAAATGAATCAGGCCGTCCTTACCCACTGAATAGATAGTTATGGCCTGGGCTTTTACCAGCTCGACCAGTTTTTGAATAGTAATCTCGAGTACGGTGTCCAGGTCTTTTTCGCTGATCTGTCTTTTGGAAACCAGCATTTTGAGCAGGTTGTTGAGTACCTGCTTTTCGTCAGCCGCGGTAGGGCCGTTTTTTTTGGTTTCAGCAGTAGCTTTAGCCATTTAATACCCCGTTTTTCAATGAGCCCGGTGAGCGAGTCGGGACTTGATAACCTGTAAGTAAATATATAACCCGCGTATAGAGAAGACAAGATTGAAGATTACCCGCAGCTTGGCTCAAGGGTAATGCGCTCGTTATTAAATTGAACAGCAAAAAAGCCCGGGAGCTTGAGGAATAATTGCCTGCGCCATGTCGTGAGAGTCAAACCATTGATGGCATGAAGATTGCCTGTTCTTTTGCAGGTAGCCCCCAATAGGCAAAGGAGATGCACTAAAATGAATCCCGATGCGAATTTTTTGCTGGCCTGCGTTCATCTTTATTCCGCTCTCGGCGACAGGAAAAAGTCCCGGTATTACGATAAGTTGTTTGTGCACTTGATGAAACGCTCGGTGGACGGATCATTTCTTGACAGCCGCCAGCCTTTGAAATAATATAAGGCAGGCTTGTGTCGCTCGCTGAGGCAAACGAAAGCAGAGCGCTAGCAGCGTTTTGTTTTCAGGCCGGGTGTCTTCACCGAGAACCGGGAAATCACTGCATGCTCCCCGAGTACCTCAAATATTGGGGACTGGAAAAGGCTCCTTTCTCCCTGACCCCGGACCCTGATATGCTCTATATGAGCAAGCAGCATCAGGAGGGGCTGATCAGGCTGCAGTATGCCGTGATCTCGAACAAAGGCGGGGCATTACTGGTAAGCGAGAACGCCGGGGACGGCAAGACCAGCCTGCTCGCCAGGCTGAGCCGCGACCTCGAGACTCAGTATCAGGGCGGCTGCCGGGTGGTTTTCATCGACCATCCCACACTTACCGCCAACCAGATAGTAGGCGAAATAACCCGTCAACTGGGAGTCGGGGCCAATACGACCGATAAGCTCACCCTGTTAAACGAGCTGCGCCGCTTCCTGCTGGAATGCCACCGACAGCAGATCAAGTGCGTGGTCATCCTGGATGAAGGGCAGATGCTCTGCCACCGTCCCGACCTGCTGCAGGAGCTGCGTATCCTGCTAAATTTTTGTGTTTCCGATGCTTTCCTGCTGACTTTTATCCTCTCCGGCCAGCGGCCGCTGGATGAGACGCTCCGGGGGATGCCCGAGTTTTACCAGCGGCTGCCGGTGAGGTTTTTTCTGAGGAATATGGACCGGGATGACACCCGCGAGATGATCCGTCACCGCCTCCACCTGGCAGGCAACCCCGCCGGCCGGGAGATCTTCAGCGAGGATGGTTATACCGGGATCTTTAATTATTCCAAGGGGTGCCCGCGGATAATCTGCTCGGTCGCAGACCTGGCCCTGGTAATAGCACACAGCAGGTATTCGGACCAGGTGGATTTCGTAGCAGTCAGCCAGGCCTGCAGCGACATGAGCAGGACCGACGGAGGGTACCACTATTTCTACTTCCTTAAATCTTTCAGCGAGACCGCGGCCCCGCAGGATGCTGCAAAGCCCCCGGAGGCGAAAACACCTCAAGGCCTTGTAACCTGCCTCAATTGCGGCAGCAAAGCATCCTGCGTGGTAAAGTTCTGTCCGGAATGCGGTAAGCCTATGGCAGCCGGGACGGCTGCGGATAAGCCGGAAGAAAAATCTTCCGCGCTGAAAGAACCTCTCCCTGATCGGGAGACTGCGCAGGAAACTACTGAGCTGCCAGCGGAACGGGAGGAAAGCAAAAAGACAGACCGGCCGGGAGGTGGAGCCGGACCCGATAAAAGCACTCGGGACATCCAACTTGAGCTCGTTCCGCCGGAAAGAAGGCGGGAAGGTCCGGGAGATGATTTGTCCCGGCGGAACGGGCTGCCGGAGGCGAGGGAGAAACGGACGGTTTTTGCCATTGAGAACGGCGACAAAGGGACTGAGGCTGCTGAAGCCGCCGGAGAACAAGCCGGAAGCAGCGGTCCGCCCGGTGATCCCGGGGCCGCGGCGGGTATGGTCAAGTGCCCGTTCTGCGGGTTGATCCTGGAAAGAGAACTCGAGCAATGCCCCAACTGCGCCGAGCCGCTGAAAAAGAGCGGAGCGGGTGAAGACGGCAGTGTGCCGGCCGGGGCAGCCGGGGAATCGCTTGAGAAAAGCGCTGAAGAAGAGCCGGTTGCTGGCCCGGGCCCGGCAGGGGACAGGCGGAAGTCCGGTCGGGAAGCAGGTACTGCGGAAGAGATCGAAACATTAGGCAGAAGGGTATGTCCGCACTGCGGGCACACCAGCCGTCAGGAAAGCACGCTCTGCGACAACTGCGGATCGCCGGTCGGATCGGATTCACCTGAGCAAGTCTTGCTGCAAAAACTGGAGGAGCTTTCTTTCCGGAAGTATATACTATCGGAGAATTATCTGCAAAAACTGCGGGAGCCGGACCCGAAAAGTGAAGACCTGCTATTCATTCCTCTTAACCGCTTCTGCGGCAGCAGCGCGGTGCTGAGGTACAGCAACGGCGGTTCCGGAGAATCTTTCACCACCCGCTGTGGCCTGGTCTTTACCAGCGCAATGATTAAATTTATTGTCGCAGGCACAGAGAGAGAATTGCCCTACCGGGAGATCGAAGCCATCTCGGTCGAGAAGCTGACCAGGAACAATGTCGTGATCGTATACCAGCTGGTTATCCAGGCCGCTGCAGGCAGCTACCGGGTGAGCCTGCCTTACCGCTCCTCGACGGCCCGGCGGATGTCGCAGCTCCTGGAACAGTACCTTTCGGCAAAGGTAAAGGCCGTTGCTCATGTGGCGGCCTGCCGCAAGCGTGAAGCCGCAAGCCCAGGAGACACGGAAAGCAATCGTGCCCGGGATTGAAGACCCCCTTGCGGCAAGCCGCGGGGATTGCGCACGGCAGCGAATAAAATTTTACCGGTTGACCAGGATGTTTACCGACAAGACAAAAGCATGGCGTATAATAATCCTCTTGCTGACCGCCTTTGCAGCAGCAGGCTGGCTGTTGCTGCCGGGGCTGCAGGCGGGCAGCCGGCTGGGCAAGGTTACCGGGGTGATGGGCGAGGTGATCGCGATAAACCTGGGAAGCATACACGGGGTCAGGCAGGGTTTGCGAGGCATGGTGTTCGAGTTCGATGAAGACCGGAATACGCTGAATGTAGCCGACATGCAGGTAATAGCGGTGTCGGAGGAAAGCTGCCTGGCCAGGGTCGTCCAGGCGCGGGACAGCCTCAAGGTGGGGCAGTTTGTCG
Organism: Candidatus Glassiibacteriota bacterium; assembly: GCA_016934095.1. Lineage (GTDB taxonomy): Bacteria > Gemmatimonadota > Glassbacteria > GWA2-58-10 > GWA2-58-10 > JAFGTO01. The sequence continues at coordinate 11,657 of JAFGTO010000276.1, read as the reverse complement.
ATATCGAGGGGACCCTGCCGCCTCGAACTTTCGAGAGAGTGGATGTGGTGAGGGAAATGGAGGAGAACGCCCGAAATTACTTCGCCGCCTATCAGTACACCGAGCCGGACAGCGCCAACTGCCTGGCGGAGTGCAACAGGATCCTGGCCCGCGACCCTGAAAACAGACTGGTCCCGGCTCTAAAGTCGGCCATGGTCCGCAGCTACTACCAGTGGGCCAACCGGGAGAGAAACAGCGGACGTTTTGCTTACGCCCTTATCTATTATTTCCGGGTCTTGAAGATCGACCCGGAACAGCAGAACGCTACCGAAAATATTTGGGATTGCCTGGACCTGATCGATACCGAGGCCCAGGTCGGGCTGGGTGTTATCAGGAAAGGGAGCCCGCCGGATTATTACTACGCTCTGGCTGAGCAATACTACCGCAATGGACAGTTCGACAAGTCTAAGAAATATTTTCAATTCCTGCTGGACAACGTGGTTCAACCGGATGACATGGCCGCCAAAGAAGGGCTGAGGAAGAACGACCGGATGCTCAAGCTGGTGGCGGACCTCAGTAGACAGCGCCGGGAGCAAATCAGAAAAAGCCAGGAGGAAGAACAGAAGAAAAAGGAAAAGGAGGTTGAAAAACGCCGCCGCGAAGACCTGGCCCGCTATTACCGGGTTGTCGCCGATGACCTGTTCCGCAAAAAGGACCTGGAGGGGGCTTTAGTCTATTACCTCAAGCTGCTGGAGCTTTTCCCGGATGACAGCCTGAGCCTGGCCCGTCAGGACTTTATTTCCAAGGCCAATATGGTGCTGATCCCGGCCGGTGAGTTCAGTTTCGGCAGCAACAGCCGTGAGCTCGGCGAGACTATGCTGGAGTTCCGTGAAAACCGCCTGCTTTATCGCGAGATTCCCAAGCGATGGGTCTTCCTGGATTCCTTCTATATCGACCGCTATGAAGTCGTTAACCGGCAGTACAAAAGGTTTCTCGAGAGCACCGGCAACAGCCCGCCGATCAGTTGGAAAGACGGCAGCTACCCGGAAGGAGAGGATGACTACCCGGTTGTCTACGTCAGTTGGGACAATGCCACCAAATACGCCAGATGGATCGGCAAAAGGTTGCCCACGGAACAGGAGTGGGAAAAAGCGGCAAGAGGATCCAGCGGTTTCCGCTGGCCCTGGGGCGACCGGTTTCTTCCCAATTACTGCAATACCCGGGAAGCAGGTTACGGCACTATGATGCCTGTAGGGAGTTTCCTGGGTGGAGCCAATGAGTTCGGTGTTATGGACCTGGCCGGCAATGTCTGGGAGTGGGTGAACGCCGACCTTAAACCATATCCCGGCTATACGGAAGACTCGTTTTATTTCACCTCTGCCGGGGGACGTAAGGTGATGCGCGGGGGATCTTTCATGGAAACGGGAGATTACGCGCGCGGCGCTTTTCGCGGCGACGGGGCTTTTGATATGATTTACAACAACGTGGGTTTCCGCTGTGCCAGGGACGTGGTAGTGCGCCAGGAGAGTCTGGGAGGACTATGAGTTGACATATGGTGAAGTTGTAGAGTTGTGTCTCTTCAGCCGGAGAGCTCCCGGCGGCATAGCGGTTAACAGGCTCTTATGCCGTTGCTGCCTGCTGGTTTTCCTGGGTCTTGGTGCGGTAAAGATCGCCGAGGCCAGGGGTTCGGAGTACCTGGAAGGGCCGGTCGGCGAGCTGGTGCAGTTGAACTTCTCCGGGAGGTTCACGGAGAGCCTGGAGCGGGTAGGAAACCTGCTGGCTGCAGATGCCGGAGATTACCGGGCTTATTTCGTCAGGGCCGCCTGTTATGGCTGGTTTATCGCGATCAGCCCGGAAAACCGCAGGTACCACAACCAGTTCACTGAATCTCTCAGGGCCTGCATCAAACACTCATCCAAAATAAAATCTTCCGACCCCGAGTATTCAAGAGCGCTTTTTTTCAAAGCCCTGGCCATGATCACCGAGGCGCGTTTCAAGGCGATACGCGGCAATTATATTTCCTCCCGCTGGACGACCCGGGGGGCAAAGGAAGCAGCCGAGGAGCTGGTGGCCCTGGTGCCCCAGGACATAGATGTCTGGCTGCCGCTGGCTGTTTTCCATTATTTCTGGGGAGGCAGCTCTGTCTGGAAAAGGATGGCGCAGTTCGTGGCGATGGTGCCCCGGGGCAAGAAAGAACTGGGTTTGAGCCTGCTGGAAGACTGTGCCGACAAGGGAGAGGACAGCCGGCTCTGGGCCAGCGTGGCCCTGCTTACCATTTACCTGGGGGAAGAAAACAATACCGAGAAAGCCTTGAAACTGGCAGAGCGCCTGCACAACAGTTTCCCGAGCAATGCGGTCCTGCACCTGGTGCTGGGAGAATGCCAGCGAAAGCTGGCCCGCTGGGAACAGGCTGAAGCGGTGTACCGCAACATCACGGCCAAAGTGCTGAGCCGTGTGCCGAGTTACAGCGAGGAAGTATATGAGATCAGCCGCCTTAGAACGGTGGAGGCCCAGGTCAAGCTCAAGAAAATGGACGAGGCTTTCGCCGGAGTAAGGAGTATTTTAATCTCCAACCCCATGCACCCGGAATGGATAGTCCCGTGGGCCCACCTCTTTACTGCCTGCATCTACCGCTACCAGGGCGAGTGGGAGCGTGCCGAGCGCGCCTGCCGCTATGCTTTGGACTCCCACGATCATAACGGCCTGCACGAGCAGGCCAGGCAAGAGCTGAAAGCCATCGAGAAAGAAGAGCCGTTTGAATAGCCGAGAGCCTTGATTCTGGCCGGCAAGCGCAGGACAGTTGGGGCGGAATCTCAGGCTATTCCCCTGGGACGGTTATTTCCTGGTCCTTGTACTGCAGCTGGTAAAGATTGAAATAAATCCCCCTGCGGGCAAGGAGCTCCCGGTGAGTGCCGGTTTCGGCGATCCTGCCGTGGTGCATGACGATTATCCGGTCCACGTGGCGGATGGTCGACAGGCGGTGGGCCACTATCAGGCTGGTCCTCCGGGCAATCAGACGTTCCAGGGCCTGCTGTATCAGGTGTTCCGTGTGTGAGTCCACGCTGCTGGTGGCCTCGTCCAGCACCAGTATCCGCGGGTTCTTGTACATCACCCTGGCGAAAGAGAGCAGTTGACGTTGGCCGGTGCTCAGGTTGGAGCCGCGCTCGGTGAGCAGGTGATCGAATCCCCCGGGAAGTTTCTCGATGAAATCCATCGCTCCCACGGCATCGGCCGCAGCGGTTATGCGCTTGAGCGAGGGGTTCTCCCGGCCGAGAGCGATGTTGTTTTTCACCGTGCCGGAAAAGATGGTTACATCCTGCAGGGCCAGGCCGATATTGCTGCGCAGCCATGTCTTGTCGAGCTCCCTCAGGTCAACCCCGTCGATCAGGATCTCTCCCTGCTGGGGATCGTAAAAGCGGCAGAGCAGGTTGATGATAGTGGTCTTGCCTGCGCCGGTGGCCCCCACTATGGCGATTTTCTCTCCCGGCAGCACCTCGAAGCTGACCCCTTTCAGCACCGGCTCATCCTGGTTGTAGGAGAAGCAGACGTCACGGAAAGCCACGCTGCCGTTGAGGCGGTCGCGATAGACCGAATGCGAAGAGCTCTCTATGCTCTCCCTGGTGTCCAGCAGCCCGAAAATGCGCTCGGAGGCGGCCATCGCCGCCTGGAAGATGTTGTATTTCTCGCTCAGGTCGCTGATCGGCTTGTAAAACTTTTCCACGTACTGGATGAAAGCCACCAGCACACCGAAAGTCAGCGCACCGTCCATAGCCCGCAAGCCCCCGTACCAGATGATGATGGCCATTGAGACGGCGGCTATCATGTCGATCAGCGGATAGAACAGCGCATAGTAGAATATCGTCTGGATATGGGCCTGCATGTGGTCCAGGTTAAGCTTATCGAAATCGCTCCGGCTTTTCTGCTGGCGGTTGAATAACTGGATGGTCATCATCCCGCTCAGGGCTTCCTGCAGAAAGGAGTTGATCCTGGCGATCCGGGTCCGCACCAGGCGGAACCCCTCCCGCATCTTGCGACGGAAATAGAAGGTTACCGCCAGCAGCACCGGCAGGATCGAAAAAGTGACCAGTGCCAGCTTGGGACTGAGCCAGAGCATGGCCGCCATGATCCCGATAATCATCGCCAGGTCCCCGATCACGGTAACCAGGCCGGTGGAAAAAAGCTGGTTCAGCGCTTCCACATCCGTGGTGGCCCTGGTGACCAGGCGGCCAACAGGGTTGCGGTCGAAAAAGCTCAGGGAAAGCTTCTGCAGATGGCGGAAAAGGGCCATGCGCAGGTCGTACATGGATTTCTGGCCCAGGTAGTTGGTCAGGTAGATCTGGGCGAAACGGAAGAGGAAATCGAGGCTGATTACTGCAAAGTAAGTCCAGAGTAAAATGCCGAAACCGTCGAGCTTCCCGGGAGTAATGTACTTGTCCAGGGCGACCTTGACCAGGTAGGGGCCGGCGAGCTGGCAGGCCGAGCTGGCCAGCAGCGCCAGGGTCGCCATCAGGATGTAATGCCGGTAAGGCCGCAGGAACCCGAAGAGCCTGCGAGCCAGACGGGTATCGTAGGCTTTCCCGGTAAATTCATCCTCGACCATGTAACTCCTGGCTGCCCTCAAGAGATCCTCTCGATCTTTTCTCTTAACAGTTGTTTCTCGTAAAGCGAAGCATAGTAACCCGTTTCATCCTCCAGGAGCCGGCTATGGCTCCCGAGTTGGGTAATACGGCCGTCCTGGATCACGGCTATGCGGTCGGCAGACTTGACAGTGCTTATCCGGTGGCTGACCATAATAGTCGTCCGGCCCCTGGTATAACCGCGCAGGGCGCCGAGGATGGCCTCCTCGGTATGGGTGTCGACACTGGAAAAGCAGTCGTCCAGCAGCAGGACCGGAGCATCCACTATCAGCGCCCGGCTCAGCGAGGTGCGCTGTTTCTGCCCCCCGGAAAGGTTGATCCCGCGCTCGCCGAGCAGGGTGTCCAGCCCGTTGGGAAGCTGCTGGATATCGTTGTAGAGCCCCGCTGTCTTGACCACCTTGATGATCTCCTCTTCCGCCGCCTGGCGGTCCAGCCCGTAGATCACATTTTCGCGGATGCTCTCGGAAAAGAGGAAGCTGTCCTGGGGGACCATGGCGACCGAGCGGCGCAGCTCTTCCAGGGGCAGCTCCCGCACGTCGGTTCCATCGATCAGCACTGTCCCGGGCGGGGGGTCGTAGAGCCTGGGGATCAGGCTCAGCAGGGTGGACTTGCCGCTGCCCACCGGGCCGACCAGGGCCAGGGTCTCTCCCTGCTCCAGCTCGAGGGAAACCTCTTTCAGCACGCCGGCGGCCCAGCCGGGGTAACTGAAATCGAGGCGGCGGAAACTAAGCCTGCCCTCGATCCGCCGGGGCCCCGGCACCGCTGCCCCGGAAGCCGCGACATCGGTGATATCGCTCCGGGTGTTGAACAGCTCCATGATCCGGTCCAGCGAGGCCCGGCCCCGCTGGATCACGTTGAGCACGAAGCCTATGGAAATCATCGGCCAGTACATCATCGCCAGGTAGATGAAAAAGGCGGTGAAATCTCCCAGGGTGATTGTCCCCCTGCTGACCAGCAGGCCGCCGTAGCCGAGCATGATCAGGGAAGTCAACCCGCTGAGGAAAGACATGAAAGGGAACAGCAAGCCCGAAACCTTGATCAGGTCCATGTTCAGCCGCAGGTAGTCGCGGTTGAGCTTATCGAAGTGCTCGATCTCCTGCCGCTCGCGGGTGAAAGATTTCACCACCCGGATGCCGGCCACGTTCTCCTGGGCTTTGGCGGTGATATCGCTGAGGGAGCGCTGCACCTGCATCGAGCGCTCGTGGATCATCCGGCCGACTTTCTTGTAGCTCAGGCTGACCAGGGCCAGTGGCAGGAACGCCAGCACGGTAAGCTTCAGATCGATGTAGGCCATTACCGGCAGGGCGAACAGCACTGTCACCGCTGTCTGGAAAGAATACATGATCGCCGGCCCCAGCAGCATGCGGACCTCGTTCAGGTCGTTGGTGGCCCGGCTCATGATATCACCGACCCGCGAGCGCTGGTAAAAGGAAAGCGGCAGGCCCTGCAGGTGCTCGAACAGGTCGGCCCGGATTTTATATTCCATCTTCCGGCTGATCCCGATGAGGATGCGCCGCATCAGGAAGCGGAAGAGTCCCTGCACCAGCTTGATGGCAATCAGCAGGGCTACGCTGAGCAGCAGCCCGGTCCTCCTTGAGGCGCCGATACTATCCACGCCGGACTTGATCACCAGGGGGAAAACCATGCCCAGGGAGTTGGTCAGGAAAGCGCAGGCCAGCCCTACCAGGAACATTCGCCGGTGGGCGGCGAGGTATTTTTTCAGCGGCCTTAAAGACCTGATAAAACCGCCGAGGCTTTTGCGGGCCATGACTCGGTACCTCGTGTGTGCTTGCCTGGCTGACAGTGAAAGGTGCCGGCCTGTCGGAACACCCCTGCCGGCAAAGCGGGACAGAAAGCTCGGGGAACGGGAGCGGCATTGTATTCTATTGCAGGGGCGAGGCATGCCACGCCCCTGCCGAGAAAAGCTGCAAGATACTGTTTTAGCAAGCCCGTCATTGGCAGTCCGCGAGCGGGCTGAGGGGCGGCAGGATTACTTGACGTTCGACGCACAACGCGAGCCTGGTTGACAGCTAGTCCCTGTGTTCCTCTTTTGCGCCCGGGGAAGCGAGGTTGCCCAATTGCGGGCACGGTACGCTATGATCCGACTCAAGGGGGCGGCTTCAACAATCCCTTCTAGAGGCGCGTTGAAATATTGAGAATTCAGGGTATCAAGGCTGTCAAGGGCCGTTTCCACTCTTGTGACAACAACATGCGCTAAGGAAGTTTTAATTGCATAACATGCAGGAAATCTTACATTTACAATGGAAACGGCTTGCCTTGCCCTTGACAGACCATGAATCAATAAATTTCATCACGGGGCGTTGAGGTCTTTTTTCAACGCCCCTCTAGAGTCCCAGTTTCACCTTGGCGGCGGCGATATATTCGGGTGTGCTGCCGCAGCAGCCGCCGATCAGGCGCGCTCCGGCCGCAGCCAGCGCGACGGCTTTTTCCGCCATCTGCTCCGGGGTTTCGCGGTAGACTGTCTTGCCCTCGACCATTTCGGGCAGCCCGGCATTGGGCTGGGCGCAGATCGGCAGGCCGGTGCTCCCGGCCATCCGGCCCACCACCTGGACCATTTCCTCGCTGCCCATGCCGCAGTTGGCCCCTACAATGTCGGTTCCCGCCTCGGTCAGCTCCCTGGCCGCCTGCTCGGGAGTAAGGCCCCACATGGTGGCCAGCCGGCCGGCGCCTGACTGGAAAGTCATCGAGGCGATGACCCGGAGCTCGCTGGCGGCCCTGACCGCTTCCAGCGCCAGCTTGAGCTCCTCGACATCCATGAAAGTCTCGAGGATGAAGAGGTCGACACCGCCCTCCAGCAGGCCGGCCACCTGCTCATCGTAGCCGGCCCGGACCTCGTCGGGGGTGCGGTCTCCGCCCGAGCCCTCCAGTATTTCCCCGGTGGGGCCGATGTCTCCCGCCACCAGAGCTTTCCCTTCCGCTGCCTCGCGGCAAAGGCGTGCGCCGGCGCTGTTCAGCTCCCGCACCCGCCCGGCGAGTCCATAGTGGCCGAGCTTGAAACGGTTGGCGCCGAAAGTGTTGGTGATGACAACATCGCTGCCGGCCCTGACATTCGCCTGGTGGATCTGTCTTACCTTTTCTTTCTTGCCGTCCTCGACATTCCAGAGCTCGCCGGCCTCGAGGCCGCTGCCGAACTTTTCGGCGAGCAGCGAGCTGCCCATTGCGCTGTCGAGCAGCAGCACTCGGCCGGACAGTTTTTCCAGGATATCGGTTTTCATCTTTTCCCCTTCCCACCGGGACAGGCGGCCTGAACGCGAAAACAAACACCGGCACGGGGCCAGGTAAAACATAATTTGCAATTATGGACAAGAAATAGTAATATAATTGCCGTCCAAGATCAAGTAATCAGACTTCTGCCCGGAGAACGAGCCTGTGTCCGACGATGGTTCCAGATCCCCGGCGAACGGGGGATTTATCTCCGGCTTGCCCAAGGTCGAGTTGCACCTTCACCTGGAGGGTACGGTCGGGCCGGGGCTGCTGGCGCGTATCTGCTCGGAGCGCGGGCTGCCGCCCGGGGACATTTATGGATTCGCCGACTTCGGGGAGTTCCTGGATGCCTACCGCCGCGTGGTTGAGCTTTTAACCGATCCCTGGGATTTCTACCATGTTGCCGAAACGCTCTGCAGCCGGTTGGCAGAGCAGGGAGTGGTCTACGCGGAGTGTATTTTTACCCCCCAGATCCATATGCGGCGCGGCCTGGAACACGAGGAAGTAGTCAGGGCCATCCTGCGGGCGCTCGATGAGGCTGCGGCCCGGGGCGGCCCGAGAGTGAGCCTGATCTACGATACGGTGCGCCAGTGGGGGGCGGAGGCCGCCGTGGAGTGTGCAAGGCTCGCCGCCTCCGACCGGCAGGCAGGGGTTCCGGTGGTGGCTTTCGGGGTGGGTGGCGATGAGTTGTCGCTGCCGGCGGATGAGCTGAAAGAGGCTTTCGAGCTGGCAGGCCGGGCCGGGCTTAAGCGCTATGTACACGCCGGGGAAGTGGGGGGGCCTGACTCGGTCTGGGAAGCGCTGGAGGTGCTGGGGGCGGACAGGATCGGCCACGGCATCGCGGCGGCCCGGGATGCGGCGCTGATGAGGGAGCTGGCGCAAAGGCAGGTGGCCCTGGACTGCTGCCCGACAAGCAACCTGAGGACACGGGCGGTAGGCAGGATAGAAGAGCACCCCCTGCCCGTGCTGCTGAAAAACCACGTGCCGGTAACCCTGGGGAGCGATGACCCGGGATTTTTCGGCTCATGGCTCGAGGATGAAATCGCCCTCTGCGTGCGGACCTGGCACTGGTCCCCGGAGGCTGTCAGCCTGCTGATGAAAGCGGGTGCACGGCATTCTTTCCTGGAGGCATCTGCAAAAGAAAAACTGCTGCAGTGCATCAGCCGCAGGCACAGGACAATAGAATGAGCAGGCGCGCTCCCCGGCTCCTGCCGGAGTTTAGTCCGTGGGGCTATCCGCCGGGCGGCTAAAATTCTGCGTTACCGGCCTGTTTCTCGAACTTGAGCTTGCCTTGCAGTACCTCGATGAATGCGGCGGTCGATGGTGAAAAGAACTGGCCCTTCCGGTAGACCAGTCCGAGCTGACGCTCGAAGCGGATGTTACCCATCTCCAGCACTACCAGGGAACCTTCCTCTACCTCCCGCTTGATTGTCATCTCCGGGATGATCGACACGCCCAACCCGACCTCCACCAGCTTTTTCATCGCCTCGGGCCGGTCGATCTCCATGTCCGGAGACAGCTCGAAACCGTGGCTCTCGAAAATCTGCTCGAGGATCCGGCGGGTTACCGAGCCCCGCTTGTAGATAATCAGGTTGGTCTTGCTCAGGTCTTCCAGGGTTACCAGCTTACGGCCTGCCAGGGGGTGGCGGCTGTTGGCTATTACCCGCATTACATCATTATAGATCGGCACGGAAACCAGGCTCTTGTCCTCCACCGGCAGGGTCACGAAACCCAGGTCCAGCTCTCCCCCGGCTACCCCGGAACAGAGGTTGAAAGAGTTGTCCACCTCGATCGAGATCTCCACCCGGGGATAGCGCTGGTGGAATTCCCGGAAGATCATCGGCAGAACGTAAATGCTTATTACATCTACTGTTCCCAGGTTCAGCCGCCCGGTCTCCAGGCTTTTCAGGTCGTTCAGCACGACCTCGACTTCGCGCAGCTGCTGAAAGATTTTCCGCGACTGGCTGTAGAGGATCTTGCCGGCCTCGGTCAGTTGGATGTTTTTGCCCTGGCGCTCGAACAGTCTCTGACCGAGCCTTTCTTCCAGGTTGCGTATCTGGCTGCTCACCGCCGGCTGGGTCAGCAGCAGGTCCCGGGCCGCCCGGGTGAAGCTGCCGTTCTCGGCCACGGCATAAAAAAAACGCAGGTGTTCCAGCAGCATGAGGGCCTCGCTTTCCTCGTATGTTTTTAACTGAGAGGCAGGTGGTCCCTGTAGGTACGCCTGCCCTAATGATAATTTGAATTTATGCCATATATAAAAATAATAAATTTGACTAATAATGTAAAGTGTCGATATAATATTACAGAGTTATAAGTTGAGTTTTTCCTGCCATTGCTTTTAAAAGTAACCAGCTAATATTCTTGTCTCGATTCATCAGGAGGAGGACTGGATGTCCAGCAAAGTACGCGTTGCGGTGATCGGTGTAGGAAATTGTGCCAGCTCGTTTATCCAGGGGGTGGAGTTCTACAAGGAAGCCAGCGAGGATGAGTTCATTCCGGGGCTGATGCACACCAGCCTGGGCGGCTACCACGTGCGTGATATCGAGTTCGTAGCCGCCGTGGACGTAGATAAGAACAAGGTGGGCAAGGATCTGGGAGAGGCGATCTACTCCGAGCCGAACAATACCTATCGTTTCTGCGATGTGCCCAGGCTGGGGGTGCAGGTCCAGCGGGGTCCGGTAATGGATGGGATCGGCAAGTACCTTTCCGAGGTGATAGAAGTCTCGGATGGGACGGAAGTGGACCTGGTCGGCTTGTTGAAAAAGACCCGTGCGGATGTGGCGGTAAACTACCTGCCGGTCGGCAGCGAGCAGGCCACCCGCTTCTATGCCGAGAAAGTGCTGGAGGCCGGGGTCGGCCTGGTCAACTGTATCCCGGTTTTCATCGCCAAGGACAAACAGTGGGCCGACCGTTTCCGCCGTCAGGGGGTCCCCATCATCGGCGATGACATCAAGAGCCAGGTTGGGGCTACCATCGTGCACCGGGTGCTGACCCGCCTGTTCCTCGACCGTGGGGTCAAGCTGATGCGCACCAGCCAGTTGAACGTGGGAGGTAACACCGATTTCCTCAACATGCTCGAGCGCGAGCGCCTGCAGAGCAAGAAAATCTCCAAGACCAACGCAGTGGCGAGCCAGCTCGACTACGACATCGGGGAGAAGAACATCCATATCGGCCCGAGCGACTATGTCGGGTGGCTGGACGACCGTAAGTGGGCGCACATCCGTCTCGAGGGCCAGACTTTCGGCAATGTCCCCCTGAACCTGGAGCTCAAGCTCGAGGTCTGGGACAGCCCGAATTCGGCCGGAGTGGTAATCGATGCGGTGCGCTGCTGCAAGCTGGCCATAGACAACGGGATCTCAGGCCCGCTGCTAGGCCCCTCGGCCTATTTCATGAAAAGTCCGCCGGTACAGTATGTCGATGACGAGGCCCGGCACATGGTGGAGGATTTTATCGCCTCATACCGGCAGGACAGGCCGGAGGCCACCTCTGATGAAATAGAGCTGGCCTCGGTGAAATAAGTATTCCCTGAACAGAGGCAACAGCCCTGAGCCCCGTTCACCACCCGGTGGACGGGGCTTTCCGCTTTTTATGGCTCGTACACTGCATTTTTATTATTTTAGGGGTACCGGGCCGACCGGAATCCAAGCCGGCCCGGCTGGAGGATGAAGGTTTCTTTTCTCGGCAACAGATTACCAGGGTTATGGCAATGATACACCGGATCGAGGTCGGGTTCAAGGCGGGAGTGGTCGATGCTCATGGTATAGCGGTGGCGCGCGGCGTGGCAGAGGACCTCGGCCTGGCCGTGGACAGGGTCCG